>NZ_CEYLVT010000127.1:0-21337 GCF_982860115.1 Moorena sp. | reverse complement strand
TGACGAGGATTGAACTCGTGACCTCACCCTTACCAAGGGTGTGCTCTACCACTGAGCCACACGGGCTAGATTTAAATTATTAGATTTACATTATTGGTTTGATTTAGCCTATTGTACTTTGGCCAAATTTACTCCGCCAAGGTATCAATTAATCAGCTTTTGATTTACCGACGCCAAACCAGTCATGGTAATTAGTCAACGGTTAACATCAGCAAATTTTCTGCTGACTTATCAAAAGTATATTTAGGTTATATCCCAAACCATTGTGGTGGGCCGGGCTGGATTTGAACCAGCGTAGGCATAGCCAACGGATTTACAGTCCGCCCCCATTAACCACTCGGGCACCGACCCTTTTAGCTCACATTTATAAATGTTAGCACAGCTTTTAGGAATTGTCAATTTTTTCAGGAAATCGACGGAGATTAGCCAATGCTGTAAGCGTTGTGCAATGCCCACCAGATCAGAACGCTGATACTGCCCAAAACCAGAATTGCTGAAATAACAACGGCTGTGGGGCTATCAGCTCCTTTAAACTTCATGATGCCACGATTGAGGTCTGACATAGTTTGTCGCTCCTGTTTGAGTTATCAGGGATCTAAGCCAACAAGTCGATTATAGCCAGGGCTAGATCAGGGGGAAATTTACCGATTAACCTTGGTATACTCAGCTTTGAGCGGTTATACTCGGCTTTTAAAGTGATCTCACTACTGAACACCTAGACAAAACTATAGGAAAAATTTATAAATTATATAGGATTTTCTTGTGAAAGTATTGCTATTAACCTTGGCAGTGCTAGTCAGTTCCTTGGTAGCGCTAGAGGTCGGTTTACGATGGCTGCTCGGCTTCGGTAATCCCCTGATTTATGTGGCAGATGAGGAAATTGGCTACTTGCTAGCCCCTAACCAAAGCACCAGACGGTTTGGCAACCGCATTGTCATTAATGAATATTCCATGCGCAGTCCCACCATCACTCCTAGGCTACCGCCATCCATGCTGCGGGTGTTCCTACTGGGGGATTCTGTTGCGAATGGGGCTTGGTGGACAGACCAAGACCAAACCATATCAGCACTGCTCCAATCTCAATTAGAACTATGGCTGACCAAAGACGTCTTACCAAGTCTAACCAAGGAGAAACCATTTGAAACAGTCGAAGTCCTTAATGCTTCTGCTAATTCTTGGGGACCACGAAATGAGTTAGCCTATCTACGACGCTTTGGCACCTTCAACGCCCATGTAGTCGTATTACTGATTAATACCGATGACTTGTTTGCTACAGCACCGACTTCTGTACAAGTGGGACGCGATCGCAATTATCCCAGCCAAAAACCCCTCCTAGCCATAGGCGAGATCTGGAGTCGCTATCTCCTGAGAGCACCAGCTATTCCTGAAATGGAAGCAGTCAGAGCGGAACCAGGAGACCGGGTTGGCTTTAATCTCAAGGCCATTGGGGAAATTAAGACCCTAACTGATGCTGCTGGAGCCAAGTTGGTGCTAGGGATGACCCCCCTACTCCGGGAAATTGGTACGAAAGGACCTCGTGACTATGAGTTAAAAGCCCGTAAACGCTTGAGTGGCTTTACTCAAGAGCAAAACATTACTTATCTAGATTTTTTACCAGTGTTCAATAACACCGAAACACCAGAAATACTTTACCGTGACCACATTCACCTTAGCCCCCAAGGAAATCAGAAAGTCAGCGAAGTTATATCAACTCAGGTAGCTTCATCAGTGATCAAACTTTTCAGGTAAATGGAAAAAGGGACAGGGGAAAAGGTTGATCGCAAATCCAGATTAAAGACTCCCTGTTGAAGTCAGTCTGTCCAGGCAGACGTTGTACTCTTCGATAAGGCTTAACCTACCTATAGCTGCGACTTTTAGTTGTCAGGGCTAGAAGGGATTTATCAAAGCGGATTTGGCTGATTTGTTCCTTACCCCCTTAGGCTCCTCCTAATGTCGGTCAGTTACAAGTGCAACTGACCCCTAAATTATCAACAAAAAGCCGTTAACAGGGAACTGTCATAACCGAAGTATGGAGTTTATGATTCCCATTATCTACGTTGTGCCAAACTTGACCATCAAGAGCCATCTGCTCAATCAAACTTGCCAAGCGCAGTGCTTTTAGGGCTTGTTCACCCCCGACAGAAGGTTGATTACCACCCCGTACACAATTGACAAAGTGTTCTAACTCAGCATGGAGTGGTTCAATATTACTGGTATAAACCTTCTCAATCAAACCATCCTGTCGGTAAAGCACTTGACCATAGTCGGTCATATAATTGGCAGTGGTTTGCCGATGAATTAGAATCTCATTATTGAGGAAATCAGCTTCCGTCAGAGAATTTTTGCAATGGGCAGCGATGCGACGGATTTTTCGGTGTGTCACTTTACTGGCCGTGACAGTACCAACAATACCATTGGCAAACCCCAAGGTAGCAGTGACGTAATCTAAATACCCGGAATCAGAAGCACGGCTGCCACTAGCGGTTAACCTTGTCACAGGTGAGGCTACCAATTCTAGTAATAGATCTATATCATGAATCATGAGATCCAAAACCACCGAGACATCATTGGCTCGGTCAGAGTAGGGACTCATGCGATGAGCTTCCACAGCCAGCAATTGTTCTGTCTTCAGAACTTTGCTCAGTTCCTGGAAAGCTGGGTTAAAACGTTCAATATGTCCAACTTGGAGAATACATTGAGACTCTGCTGCTGCATTTACTAACGATTCTGCCTCAGCAATACTAGCGGCAATCGGTTTTTCAATTAAGATATGCACTCCAGCTTGTAGACAAGTCATCCCGACGTCATGATGTAGACGGGTCGGCACTGCAATGCAAACCGCCTCTACATAGGGAAGAAGATCGTGATAATCTTCAAAAAAGCGAACACGGTACTTACTGGCAATATTTAAACCACGCTCGACGTTAATGTCTGCCACACCCACAATTTCAACGTCTTTGAGAAGACTCAAAACTCGGGCATGATGTTGTCCCATATTGCCAACGCCAATCACACCGATTTTGATTGGCTGCGGTAAGTTGCGCTGGACTTGATGATCTCGATGTCTTTGATAAGTACGATTCTGCACTCTTTTTTGCTCCTCCACCACTGGTAATAAGTCGATTTACTTAATCTAAGTCGCCTTAAACCATCCAGATAGTACCACAGCAACTATAAATGTGAAGAATTTCAAAGCTTTGTCCATCCTATTCAGGCTAAAAGAACCTTTAAAACATGTGTTCTATACTTATTGTGGTTTGACGAAATATGGAACACTAACCCTATGTGTCAGTTTGTGGGTTGTCTGTTGACAGAGCAATGAAATTATTAATTGGTAGTTGTAGTAACAGTGCAAAACGTTTGATTAGGCATTATCCTGATGAGACTTGTGATATCTGGTTGGATCATGTCTAAGAAAGTAATTGTGTTGTTATCTGGAGGTTTAGACTCTGCTACAGTTTTGTATCAATCAGTAGGAGACGGTTATGAGTGTTATGCCCTTTCCTTTGATTATCAGCAGCGACATCGACGAGAACTCAAATCAGCGTACGCAATTGCTACTGCAGCAGGTGTTAAGGAACATCAGGTAGTCAGGTTTGACTTACGGCAGTGGGGAGGTTCAGCGTTAACCGATGATAACCTTGACCTACCCAAGGAGCGTAGTCTAGAGCAGATGTCTCAAGAAATCCCCATTACCTACGTTCCAGCCCGTAACACGATTTTTCTGAGCTTTGGCTTATCCTATGCAGAAGCAATTGGTGCTGAGGGAGTCTATGTGGGTGTCAATGCCTTAGATTATTCTGGCTATCCAGATTGCCGTCCGGATTATATCCAAGCAATGCAGACAGCTTTTGATTTGGGGACGAAACAAGGTAGGGAGGGCAATGGAATTAAAATTGTCAGTCCTCTGATTGACCTGAAAAAAACCGAAATTATCCAATTAGGCAATCAGCTGGGTGTTCCTTGGGAAAAAACCTGGTCATGCTACACAGGTAACGATTTAGCTTGTGGTGTTTGTGATGCTTGTCGGTTGCGATTGGCTGCCTTTGCTGAGTTGGGATTGGACGATCCACTTACTTATCAGGAAGGCTGAGTGCCTCAGTGTGAAGGGTGCTGAGTAAGCTGAGTAATCAGTGTGTTGGTAGAACAACAGGAATTTTCATTCCTGTTGGATACTAGGAGAATTGATTTAGCCGATAGTTACGTCTGGCGTAGATACGGTAAACCCCTGTATCTGCCAGCAATAATTCTTGATCAATCACTAACTGGTAGCCTTTCCGTTGGAGTAAGTTTGTGATCTGCTTTAGTTTTATCCCTGCTGTAATCTGATCAACCTCCATGACAATTTGCTGAATTTTTTCCCAATCCTTTTCCTTGATGCCAGCCAGGATATCTAACTGAGGTTGATCAGCATTAACTTTGAGTAAATCAATTTTTTCAATGTTCTGTTGATTAATAATACTAGATATAGTCTTTGAGTGGTTGGAAAGTCCAAAATTGAACACTTTGGCATTGGAGCCATAGAGTGATGCATTGATCTGCAACAATTCAAAAACGTCTGGTAAGGCTTCAAAGGAGAATAGTCTGGCATTTTTACAGATTTGCTGGGCAAACAGGGTGAACATACCGATGTTTGCCCCTATATCAAAAATACAATCCCCATCATGGATAGTTATGCCATGTTTAATGTAGGTTTCTTTTTCAAATATTTCTTGATATAATTCATTAGTTTCTTGTTCATTTTCATGAACGATTACTAAATTATTTGGTAAATGGTAATCGTTATGGTTAGCTAGCAATGCTTCGGCTTTAAGAATATCAAAATTGGTAGCTAACCCTAGGTTAGAGTGATTTGGTGATAATGGCTGATTGGCAGGAGACCTGATCCAGTCTTCAAAACTTGAGGAGATGACAGGACTCCCATTTTTTTGAGTAGATATTAGACTAGACTGATCAAGGATTTGTTCAACATTATTTTGATTAGATTTTGATAAGTTTACTTTGGATGGAATATTTATATCTTCCATCCATAAGTTAAGAGATTGATTTAAGGGTTCTGCTGTCAGGGTAGCTGTTAGTTTAATAGTTATTTCAGATAGTTGATTTGCGTTTAATACCATAGGTATTTTCGTTAACTATATTGATTAAACTGCACAGTAGTAATATCACTAATTATAAGTAGTTATCTCGACAGAGATATTACTGACTTACTTATAGTTTAGTAAAGCACCCTGATTTAAATTTAGTTAATTAAAGCAATCCTAAGCAATCTTAATTTAAATTTCATAAAAATTATAAAAATCAAGACTACTCTGGCGATATTATTCCCCTCGATTTTATGTTACTCCTCTTCCGAATCTAATCATTTCGACATAGATTGCTATGGCAGTACAGTTAAGAGTAGATAAACTTAGCTATATACAATATTGACTCATACCTGTTAGTTATTGGTTGCCATTTTGGCAAAATTTTCGGTTATGAGGAAGGAGAGGCCGTGCGATCGCGTCCAATCAAAGCATGTCTTGTGAATCCAATGGTGTCCTTTAGCTCAACCTCCTCTGACCGAAATTAAAGTCAATCATTATCATTCCAAATACTAGCAGTGATTTTCGGGATACTCTGGGGGGTCAAACCGAGGTATATTTTATAACCGATAGCTTGAAATCAATTTAATAGGGTTACAGTTGACGCTTGACGCTTGAGTGTCAGGGATAAACGCTCAACAAAAAAAGTAAACTAGTGACCTCAAACAAGCAAAAACGGAACTATCTAAGGAACTAGATATAGTTAAGCATCTTCAAGATCTCAATATCTCAATTGATTTAAAACTCCCGTTTAGGATACTTGTTTTATTTGCCAATCAAGTATATAATAGTGAATGGAAATCACGTCAATTTTCATCCTAACTGTTAAAACTCTTCTTAATAACCAGGGTCACTGGTCTTTTGTTGCCACTAAGCTTAACTAGTTGGTAAGGATTCAGCAGCCAGCTCTCGCTTCTGAGCTTCTCAAGATAGGTGTCCACAATAGCTCATGTCTTCCTGCTCAGATAGGTACTACGGAATTATTCTGATCAGCAGATTCGCCATGTCACCCACAGAAGCAGTTGTCGTTTAAAAGCAATGCAACGCAGCCAAAGGGAAGCCAGCCCAGTCTTGGGGTACCTCCCATAGGGCCACTGCATCAAGACAATGTCACCACAATCTAAGCAAAAATGTCACAAAGAGTACTCATCAAGGGTACCGTCAAACATAAAACTTGCCAGCATACTAGATATATCAGTAAGCCCACCCACAACAGTCTTTTTCCCCGAGCTAGACTGTTTTACCCATCAAGGTGTAAGCTTAGCGGGAACTGGCAAGGGGTTCAGTCATTCATGTATAAAAGGTACAATAATTCCGCCGATGGCGGAGTATAACAACGAGTAAAGTAGAAAAAGACACAATAAATGCAGATTTTCTTTCTGATCTGGTTGGGACAGCTAGTATCCCTTCTGGGGTCTAATCTTACCGAATTTGCTCTGGGTGTTTGGGCTTACCAGACTACTGGTTCAATCACCCAATTTGCCCTAATTTCTTTATTTATTCACTTACCCAATATTATCATCTCACCCATAGCTGGTACATTCGTAGACCGCTGGAATAGACGCTGGGCGATGATTCTCAGCGACTCGGTGGCAGGGGCTAGCACACTGGTGGTTATGGCTCTGGTGTTCTCGGGCAGGTTAGAAATCTGGCACATTTACCTAGCCGTGGCAATCACTTCAACCTTTAAGGCTTTCCAGTTGCCAGCCTATACAGCAGCTACGACTCAGCTGATGCCTCAAGAACATCTTAGCCGTGCTAATGGCATGATGCAAGCCTCTAGGGCAACTGCCAAGATTCTTGGACCGACATTGGCGGGTGTGCTCCTGGAGACCATCCACTTGCAGGGAATTCTATTAATAGACTTCACCACATTCATCTTTGCCCTAGCAACATTGCTAAGCGTTCAGATTCCCCATCTCCAGTCTAGCCATCACACTCATCAAAAGCAAGCCCACTTCTCCCAACTGCGCCAAGATATTGTAATAGGCTGGCGTTACATTGCCAAACGCCAAGGACTGCGAGGGTTGCTGATGTTCTTTGCCGTGGTCTACTTCAGTATGGGTATTCTTCAGGTGTTGTTCTGGCCACTGGTGTTAAGTTTTGCCTCCAGTGCTGAACTTGGGGTGATTTTATCTATTGGCGGTTGTGGCATGTTGATTGGTAGCTTGGTGATGGCTACCTGGGGAGGACCCAAGCCCAGGATATACGGTATTTTTAGCTTTGTAATCCTGCAAGGCTTGTTCTTACTTTTAGGTGGGTGCCGCGCTTCTGTGAGCTTGGCTGCTCTTGGGGCTTTTGGTGTCTTATTTGCTCAACCCATTATCGTTAGCTGTAATCAGACTATCTGGCAGAACAAAGTCCCAGCTAATCTGCAAGGACGGGTCTTCGCGTTACAACTGGCCATCGAAAACTCCTTATTGATCCTTGCCCACATGCTAACCGGACCGTTAGTCGATCATGTTTTAGAACCGATGATGGCTACCGATGGATTGTTAGCAGGTAGTATTGGGCATATCATTGGAGTTGGTCCAGGGCGTGGCATGGGCTTGCTGTTGCTGTTGATGGGATTGCTGAACATCCTGGCAAGCTTTATCGCTTATCGATATCCACCGATACGGCGAGTGGAAAAGGAACTGCCGGATGCTATTCACCCTAACTTAGGTTTAACTAGCTCCAGTAGTGTTTGATAGCAAATCCGCTCCAAAAACCCTCTTTATGATTCCACCATTCTTTCTCCTGTTCTCCTGAAGCTCCTGAAGCTCCTAAAGCTCCTCATGCTTTTTGCTTCAAAAGGGGGTAATTAACCCGGATTTGGTATGAAACGTTATTAGATTTGCCTGATCTGTTCTGCCGAGGATTTATGCAAAAATTGATCCATCCTCAATGCTTTGGCTCTACAGATTAAACACGCTCTGAGTGTACTAGATTCTACTAACCATGAAAATTGCTATTATCACCTCTGGATTTTTGCCTGTTATTGATGGCGTAACAGTTAGTGGATTATCTAGGCTACAACGACTGAGTCAGTGGGGACACCAGGTGTTGTTATTTTGTCCTGACTACAGTGCGTTAGAAGATGTCTATCCCAATTGGCGAGATTATACTGGTCAAATCCTGCCTGGGGTGAGAATCATCAATTTACCGAGTACCTCATTCATGGACTTAGAGTTTGAGCGTCAGGTGCGTAGAAGTTCCTATTCAATCCTCCTCCAGGAATTAAAAAAATTCCAGCCCGATATTATTCATGTTGATGAACCAGAAAGACTGTTTTTTGGATTTTTTCGAGTGCCTGGGGTGGCTTTTGCTAAAAAGGCTGGTATTCCCTGTGTGAGTTTTTTTAGGACTAATTTTCTCGACTATGCCGAAGATTACTTTTCTCTACCGTCTGTAGTCGTCGCTGGAATTAAATTTATTTTTAAAACCATATTGCTTTCAGTGTATAATTCTTATGATGTCACCCTAGTTTCTAGTCGGATTACCCATAAAAAAATTATCGATCTAGGTATTAAAAACACCACTTATGCCAATTTACTTGGCTTTGATGCTAGTAAATTCTCTGCGGATTTACAGGAGGAACAGTTTTTTGAGAAGAACTATGACCTTAGAGGGGTTGACAGTAAAGTTAAGTTAGTTTTTTTAGGTAGGTTAACTCCAGATAAGGGGTGGGAATTTACCCTAAATGCCTTTTTACGAGTTGTACAAGAGGTCAACAGTGACCAAATCGCACTGATCATTGTTGGTGATGGTCCGATGCGGGATGAGATTGCTACCAGGTTAAGCAAGTTAACACCAAATAGTTACTTCCTCGGTAGAGTCCCACCGGAAAATGTTCCAGCTTTGTTGGTCAACAGTGATATTCATATCACAGCATCTGAGAAGGAGACTAGAGGGCTAACTATATTAGAAGCCTTCGCTGCTGGAATTCCTGTGCTCGCTCCTGAAGCAGGTGGGGTAGTGGAGAATATCCAAGACGGATGGAATGGCTTTTTGTTCACTCCCCAGAATCAGGAAGATTTCTCCGACAAGCTCAAAGTATTAATTGAGAACCCAGCGTTGCGACAGGAAATGGGTCGCAACGGTAGGGAGTGTGTTTCCCAATATGGTTGGGATGAGAGGGTTCAGAATTTAATCGGTATTTGGGAAAACCAGATTGCTCAGAAAACCCACTGATATCAAGTCCAGTTAATCACTAAAGAGAATAGCCTATCGCTTTTTGGCAATGGGTAATGGGTAATAGTTAATTGGTAATGGCCTATTACCAGCTAACGGATAGGATGAGCACTCCAATGGACTTGAATCTGATTCAGTGGGGTTCTCTGTGTTTAAGGTTTAATAGTAGTCGGTTTCTGGCTGCGGCATTGGTACCATCTCAAAGTTGGATGGGTCACGAAGATAGCGAGTGGCATCTTCTTCTAAACGGTAGATTATGTAGGATTCAAGGGTATTTGTGTGTTTTAAGGCAGAAAGATAGCCATCGATATATAGCCGCAATTCGTCGAAGCTATAACCTCGATTCCACAAATCGACTAGGGAGTCAGTAAGTTTTTGATAGCAGCGTATAGCTTGAGGATCTTGCAGCATAGTCTTAATAAATTTTGAGTATCAACACTACTAGTGGTATTGGCTCACTCAGGAGAAACTCGGATACGCCAACTTAATTTCAGTTTAGCAAAAGTAGCAAGTCCTCGATACTTTTCTCAATTATTTGTTATGTTAGCTAGACTAAATTGCATTTTATATGCTATAATTCAAGACGGTCAATTAAAATTAATGGTAAATTAAAATTTTTATAATTGCCCTTATTGTGCCTCTGACCTAGTCCATTTCGTGCCACTAGGAAGTTGTATTTAAAGAACCCAACCCAATATCGGTACCATAAGTAGCAGTTGTTACAGAATGTTCAGGTGACCTTTGCTAGGATTAAATCCCAACGGCTAAGGCTAAGAGGACTTTAAAGTGCCGTGGGCTCAGTTAGAATTCAGATTATTGAAGGAAACCCTCATTTGCGATCGCTTCTAGGGTCGCACCTGAAGAAATCCGGCTATGGGGTGTATCAATCACAAAATCTTGATCAAGCCAAGGAAGAGTTTCACCATCGCCAACCCACTCTGGTTATCCTAGACTCTGATTTACCAGACAGCGATGGGGTTGAGTTCTGCTGCTGGCTTCAGCAACAGCGAAAATCTCTAATTTTAATGTTGTCTGCTCGTAATAGTGAAAGAGATATCGTCACTGGTCTTAAAGCTGGGGCAGACGATTACCTGACCAAGCCTTTTGGTATACAGGAATTTATGGCACGGGTGGAAGCCCTAATCCGTCGCCTCCGCATTACGGTGGCTCCCCTGTCTCTAGACTACGGTGATCTCAAAATTGATTTAGTCCAGCGTCGTGTCCGCTTTAAAGAAGAGTTTATTGACCTGACTCCCCAAGAATTTAGTTTGCTATATGTACTCGCCCAAGCAGAGGGAATGGCTTTGAGTCGTTCTGAATTATTGCGCCGCGCTTGGCCCAATGCGATTGACAATCCACGCACTATCGATACCCATGTCCTTGCCCTACGCAAAAAAATAGAAACCGATCCTCGACAACCCAGCATTATTCAAACGGTTCGTAATGTTGGCTATCGGTTTAATCAAGGCATAAATGAGAATGATCTAAAATCTGGGACAGAATTGGCAACCCAAAAGATTTATTAGAGGTTGTTGGTTAATTAACCATTAACCATTAACCCTTAACCCTTAAATCCTGATCAACCAGCGTCGCCGATACATCCCATAGAGAATCAACCACCACAACAGTACATTGACTATCGCAAAGATCAAAGAACCATTCATGGCTCCAGCCCAAGACCGAAACAGATTCTCATAAATCCAAGTATAGGTACTCACAGCATTATCACCTGTCCCTACCTTAGTTCGATACAGGATACGAACTACTAAGCCAGATGCGACAAACAGAAAAATTGCGTTTAACCCCATCACTTTTAATGGCCATCCCCATCGGCGAAATCCCCGCACTTCAATAAACTCATAACAAGCAGCTAGTAACAGCATCGACCAACCAGCAGCAAAGACGACATAGGAACTTGTCCATAACTGCTTGTTAATTGGGAACCAAAAATCCCAAACCCAGCCTAAACCAACACAACCTACACCAAATAGTACTAATCCCAAACTAGTACGGGACTGTATTGGTTGATGGCGTAGCCAATCCCCAACGAAATAGCCAGCCAAAACAGTTACTACCGCCGGTAAGGTGCTAAACAGTCCTTCTGGATCAAATTGAGCTTGTTTATATAAATGGTTTGTTCCCAATACCATACGGTCGATATAGGCAGCAAAATTCCCTTCCGGTGTGAGATTACCAGCACCATAATCAGGAACTGGTACTAAAGACATCGCTGCCCAGTACCCTAGCAAAACTATTCCGGTCAGTACCCACAAACCCCGTCGTCTTAGATTTAGCACTGCTACAGCACTAAGGAGATAGGCCAGACTAATGCGCTGTAAGACACCCATAATCCGAATAGTATCCCAGTCGTAAGTCGGAAAACCATTGAGCAGTAAGCCTAGGGCAAATAGAATGGCACATCGCCTGCCAATACGCCAATATCCTTGGGATAGGGATTGGTTGTTATTGGTGTACTTGACTAAGGAAAAAGCCATTGCTACACCAGCAATAAATAAAAAGGCAGGAAATACTAAGTCTGTGGGTGTAAAACCATGCCACTTAGCGTGAAGTAAGGGGGGATAGACATAAGACCAACTTCCTGGATTGTTGACTAGAATCATGCTAGCCATGGCAATACCTCGAAAGACATCAAGAGAGGTTAGACGCATGATAGGCAAGAGGCAATAGGCAATAGACAATAGGCAATAGGCAAGAGGCAATAGGCAATAGGCAATAGGCAATAGGCAATAGGCAATAGGCAATACACAAGAGGCAATAGGCAAAATTAAAATAACCGTCAACTGTCAACAAATGATTAAAACCACTCTTGAGATGCTTCAGCTTCTGCTTGTACTAATCTCTCTCGCAACTGTTGCCAATTAATCTGCTCAGCTGGACTGTCTTGGAGTAACTGAGTATCTTGCAAATACAAGACTCGATTACAAAATAACTCAGCCATATCTAGCTGATGATTGACCATCAAAATTGTGATCTGCTCCTTTTGCGCTAAATCGGTAAATACCCTGATCACCTGAGAGGCTATACCAGCATCTAAGGCTGAGGTTGGCTCATCGAGTAACACTATTCTTGGTTGGACAACTAGTGCTCGTGCGATCGCAACCAATTGCCGTTGTCCCAAAGACAGTTGTAACTCTGTACGCTCTAACCACTCGGCTGGGATGCGCAGTCTCTCTCGAATCCCTTGTGTCCGTTGTGCAATCGCTTTTTTTGGCAACTGTTGCAATACCAACGGATAAGCTAGAGCCTCCTGAACGGTCATTCCTAACAATTTTGGTTCTTGAGGGACCAGCATTACCTGTCGGCGCAATTCTAGGACAGGGATATTCCGGATGTTCTGATTATCTAGGTAAATATTCCCCTGGGTAGACTCACTGAGTCTGTTCAACAGGCGCAACAAAGAGGTTTTACCCGCACCGGATGGTCCAATCACGCTGATGCGATCGCATGGGCTGACCTCGAAAGAAATATCAGTTAATATAGGTATCCCAGCCGCTTTAGACCTGGTTGAAAGGGTCAGGCTTACCTGTTTGAGCTCCAACAGGGGATTAGTCAATCGCTTCGCTCCAATTCAAAATTATCAATGTCTTGATGCAGTCGGTCATGGCAAGGAGCTGCATCAAGGCATTCTGATTAATAAATTAAACCTTGATTGATAGCTGTGGTTATCGTCCAGCCATCTACCAGTAATAGCAAGATGGTGAATCCAAACAAAATTAGATACATCCAAGGCTGGGCTAGGGGACGAATATCGGTGGTATCTATCCCGGTATAGTTTTGTACTAATTTAACTAAGCGATTAAATCCCACTACTCGCATTGGCAGCAAGTAAGCTTGGTCAGAAGACTGGCTAATGAAATAATAAACAAGACCTCCTTGACCTGTGGTGCGCATTTTTAAGTCTTTCACCTGTTTCCAGTGTAATTGCCAACCTTTGCGAAAGAATCGGGGCACCCAATTGGGATAAGCCACCTGAATTTTTTCGTCATCTACAATCACCTGTTCGCTTAAGACACCATAGAGGGCGAGAAATCCTAAGCTAATTCCTATCCACAGGATTATTGGCGATACCGGAGTCGATGATACTTTAGCTAAAAACGGTAATGGTATCAACAGTGCCCAATAAAATGTTATTAGGGTAATCCGAATTATAGGAGAGATCCTAAATACAGAAGGGCTATCCTGTTTAGTTTCAGGTTTAGTTTCAGATGCTGTTTGTTGATTTGGTGACATAATTGTTGAATAAGGGAATAGGGAATAGGGAATAGGGAGTAGGGAGTAGGGAAGATGGTAAAATTTCTGTTTACCTCAGGTGCGACCCGTGGCGAATTTAATTCTTAATGGCTCAAGCGTACTTAATAGCTATGATAAACGTTATATCAACTTAAAATTTTATAGTCGATTGACCGCATCAAAACTAATAGCCGAGAAAAAATTACCCCACGGTCGAGGTGGGGTGTGGCTCTATTTAATTAATTGGGCAACTGTTGACTAAACTCATCTAAAGAATTTACGGTTAATGCTGTGGCCATCAACTCTTCCAATTGTTCGAGACTTAAGGCTTGAAGTCTGACATAAATCTCCGAAGGAATCTCCCCAAATCGTAACTTTAGTATTCGCTCCAAACTTTTTTCAATCCCTTGTTCAATCCCTTGTTCAATCCCTTGTTCAATCCCTTGTTCAACACCCTCTTGTAAAATTTCCTGATACCAGGGTGATTCTCTTAATACTGTCATATCCCACCTCATAATTTGTTGAATTAACGGTATCTCTAAGACGAAGCTAGCGAAAAAAGCTAACAACGGTTCTAGTTGGTTCAACGTTTGATCTGCTCTTAGCGCCTGGACGGCTGAGCGCAATTTAGATTCACTAGCACCTCCTTTTAAGATCGGGACAAATGGGAATAGGGGAGGTAATGGTTGTCCTAATACTAATTCAGCATCTACTTCCCACAGATTAATTACCCGATAATCTTGACGGGCATTCAGTCCCATGAATTCACTGTCGTAGCAATTTTCAATGGTAACAGTGGCTGGGGGCGGCAAGATGTTAATTAATACTGGATAAGTGGATAGGTTATATTTCTCCTCAGCTAGGGCAACATAATTGCGCATGCGCTTAGGCATGGCCTGGCTATAGCGCAGTTGTAATTCATTGAGAATCAGAAATTCTTGATGTTCAGGACTAGAGGCTTTGACAATTACGTCGCTTTCCCGACTAATCCATTGAAATTCAGCATCGAGTAACTCTGATGCTCGCACTTGGGGATTACCCGTTACCCATTGCACCCAGGCATTGGGGGCGAGACTGATTAGACGTTTGCTACCAATATCTGCAGGTTTTGCCATAGAAAATTACCGAATCAATACTAATTACTGAAGAACGCCCACTCTACTTTGCAGAGCTGTTTCTGGGGTCGGACTAAAATTTGATTGGTGGGGAGCTGGGTCTCCCACACTTCCCAGACTCCCTGCTCCTTAAGACTCTTCGTTTATAGGCTCGTCGTCTATAGGCTCGCCGTCTATAGGCTGGCCGTCTATCGGGTCTCCTAAATCGAAGATAATGATAAATTTCCCATCAGGCATCAGCCCTTTAAGAGCCTGCAAATGCCCCTCCGCATCAGAACGGTTACGGAAGCGACGAACAACCACCCGCTGCATTTGCGGCAATAGTCGAATGATCGCCCATGGATATAGGCGTTGAGAGTACGACATAATGTCAGGTATATCCTTTAACTGGGGTTCTAGAGCCAGCCTGTGGTCCTGGAGAAACTTTCGGCTGGCTCTTACCGTGGAGCGTTTTAGCGCCCACGGTATTTTTATACTAACACAAATAATCTTTAATTATAACATATTTTGAAAATTTTTGTAACAATTTTTGGAATCAACAGGGAATAGGGAGTCGGGAGTCGGGAGTCGGGAGTCGGGAATCGGGAATCGGGAGTAGTGGAGTGGCGAAAAATCCTGTGTAACAAATTAATTAATTTGTTAGAGAACTATGCGTGATTCGACCTTGGAGCCGCTTCCAATTCCCGATTTTCTAACTATTCCGGTATTAACGCAGTCGCTAATAGTGGAAACAACAGCACTTGACTTGCTACCCACCCTTACAATATTTACCACCTTTACCACGCTTTCCTCCCTGTTCCCTAAAAAAATAAGTTGCGAATTTTATTTTTATCATATAAACTAGTATTATAGGAATAGTTAAAGGAGAGTAAACTGATGAACAAGTGTGTTGGTACTACTGAAGCAGCATCTTTATTAGGAATTTCCTCTAGACGATTGCGGCAACTCCTAGAGAAGGGTCGCGTCCGAGGTGCCTATAAAACCGGGAAATTCTGGATTATTCCTCTGTTCAACCATTTGCCACAAATTACCAAAGGTACCCGTGGACCAAAGGGCAAATGGCGTACCAGTCGTCCCCCTGCTTTAGCTAAGATTAATGTCAATCGCAATCACATTGGCTCGAATATGAAGAAAAGTCCCAAAGACCGGAAGCCAGTGATTTCAGTAAAACGAAAGGGCACTAATCTCTACGGCAACGAGGTCGAAATCCTCGGTCCGTGTAAGATTGTCTATCAGCCGGATAATCCACTCGATTGTGGCGCTCGTTTGTGGATCGAAACTTTCAGTGATATTCACTTCATTTCTTGATGCAAAGCGCGAGTGGGGGAAACCCCCTTTGGCGGCGCTGCATCGCTGGTGGCAGTTTCCCAGCTATAGCAATCCGATCTGATTCGTAAAATAAATGGGCTGTTTTAAGGCAGAAGGCATAAGGCATAAGGCATAAGGCAGAAGGCAGAAGGTAAAAGAGTTTCAGGAGCAATAAATCTCTTTGCGACCATTCAAAAATGCTCAACGTTTTCTTTAGTTAAACCAGTTGTTTCCACGATTAAATCTAGATCAATCCCTCTTGCTTTCATAGCTTTGGCTATTTCTGTGGCTTTCTCTGCTCTCCCCTGTAATTTTCCGGCTGCTTCTGCCCCTTCCAGTAGGCTAATTTCATACCGTTTATTTTCCAGATAGTTCTGATAAGCTACTTTTTCTGGTAAGGGTAAACTCTCAATCCTTAGCTTATCCTTAGCCTCAGCTAATCCTCTGGCTTGGAACTCTTCCTTGATTTCACTATTCTTTAGGAAATAGATCCATTCATCTAAACTGTTTCTGGTTACGTTATCAAACTGGTTGACTCTCAAGATATAATATTCGGGAAATATCTGATAGACTTGCTCTAGTTTGAACAACTCCTTCTGTAGGCTGGATAGCCCTAAAGAGTCATGATGATGACGACCTCGGAAATCTAGTTTCCCTTCATATATGTAATCTTGTCCTTGCCCCAGAGTAAAGTAAACAATATTAATCGAGTAGACTTTTTTGAGTTTACTATAAGGCTCTCCTTTATCTAGATACTGGGTGAGCAGTGTGGAGACACCAAATAGCATTCGATGAAAGTAATCATTTTCGGAACTGTTTTGGACTTCCACTAGCAGTAACTCTCCAGCACTATTGAGCGCTAGAATATCAACTCGATTTAGTTTATTGTCTTCGGTGAGCCGATTACTTTCGCTGTCTTGATGCAGTCGCTCATGGGGGAAACCCCAAGACCGCGCTGCATCGCCTTCTAAAATCGATTCAATAGTAATCTCTTGTCCTAGTAATTCGGTGATCAAGCCTTCTAGGACAACATAATTAGCTTTATCCCTCAGCAGTTTTTTGATTGCCCAGTCAAAGCGGATGTGTGTCTTGGCCATGATTAGTAGGGAGTAGGGAGCGGTGCGCTTTCCGTAGGCGAATTAAATTCGCCTACGGAAAGCGCACCGAGGGAGTAGTATAGTTGAAAAGCAGTGTTAACTCACAAATTAATTGATTTTATTATAGATGGGATTGAGTTTATTGATTTTCTGAGTAACTCTACCGGTAACACTAGTTGTTGCTTGGTTTAATAATGATGTGGAATTCACTGATATCAACTCCTACGTAACCTAATAAAAATTCCGTAATTCTCTCTAGGCAATAACCACATCAATTAGGCAATCCTAGATGAGGAGAGTAGTTTAACTGGGAGGAAAACTCGGATGCCTTCCCGTAGCGTGACCTAGGCTCAATCGCTTATCTGAGTGCTCAGTGCTGAGTGTTGAGTTATTCGTTATTAATGATTAGGGTTCTACCGAACTGATTGTATGCATAAAATCGCGCTTATTGCCCACTAAGTATTATAGGGCGCGTGATTGATAAAAAAATATTCTTTCAAAAAATAAAACTCCTGTCATATCAGGATTATCCTAATTATTTGATAAACGTTTTATATGGCAACTTTTCTAGAGCCACGATTAGTTATTTATTCGGTGTTGCTCAACTAAATAATTTATTGATATCAAGACTAGTTGGTTCAGTTACCAATTAGCTTTTCTCTTTAATTCATTGCGGCCAGTTATGACGTCTTTATTCAATTATCTCAAAAGAATCCCAAACCAGTCCTTAGAATCTTCTGGAGCCTCTGAGGTAAATTTTGCTCCACAGCCTTTAGGCTTTAACCTGATCGGGGTAACTAACCTAGCTAAAGCTACTTTCCCGATTCTGGTGACAGGGTCTGCTTTGCTGGTGGCTACTTCTACTCCAGTAGAAGCACAAAGTGTGACTTATGACAATACCACTAGTGCGGCAATAACATCAAACAGCTGTAGTTCACCAATAGTGCGAACTTTTAACGTTACTGATAACTTTACGGTTCAAGACGTTAATCTGGGATTTAATGCGGATCACTCCTTTCGAGGGGATATTCGAGTCACATTACAGCATCCGGATGGTACCTCTGTTGACGTAATCAGCAATACTGGCGGCTCGGCAGATGGATTTGATGTTCTTCTAGACAGCAACTCTGGGAATTCCCTAGATGATGGTAATGACGATAATACGGCACCGCCTCTGTATGACCGGACTGTAGCCCCCTCCAATAGTCTTGCTGTTTTTAATGGCAAAACCTCTAATGGTACCTGGACTTTAGAAATTTGCGATAGTTTTGATAGTGATGATGGTACTTTCAACAGTGCTCAGCTGATTTTGGATGATACTGTTCCGCCTGTTGACTACGGTGATGCTCCCGATACTACCGCCAGCACTGGCAATGGGGATTACCAAACCTTATCCGCTAATAGTGGTCCAGTTCACACCATTGACAATACCACCTATTTAGGGGCAGGAGTAACTACAGATACCGATGGCTTTGGTGATGGCACGGATACTACCAATAACGCTACCGATGATACCGATGATGGGGTTCAACTCAATAGTGCTACTCTCCAGGGGCAAAGTCTAACCGCTGGGGATAATGTCACTTTAAATATTACTACCGCAGGCTCGGGAGTACTCAATGCTTGGATAGACTGGAACAGTGATGGTGACTTTAATGATACTGATGAACAAATTGCTAACGATGTTAGTCCTAGTGGCAATGCGATCGCATTAAACCTAACTGTTCCAGCTGGAGCTACCGTTGGTAATACTTATGCCCGTTTCCGGTATAGTTCCGAGACTGGCCTTACTCCTACTGGTGCAGCTGGTGATGGTGAAGTAGAGGATTATCAAATTGCGATCGCTGACTCTACACCAACCACTGCCTCTGTAGGGGATAAAGTCTGGGAAGACCTAGATGGTAATGGTATCCAAGATGCTGGAGAGCCTGGCATTCCCAACGCCCTAGTCAATATCTATAAATCTGACAACACCTTGGTTGATGCCACCTTTAGCGACAGCAATGGTAACTACAGTTTCAGCAACCTTGACCCAGGGGATTACATCATTGAATTCACCTCCCCTGCTGTTGGCTATAACTTCACTAGCCAAGATGCTGGGGATGACACCCTAGACAGTGATGCCGATCCAGTCACAGGTCGCACTGCTACCTTTACCTTGGCTGCGGGAGACAACAATACCAGTATTGATGCTGGACTTACCCTCAAAACCAACACTATTGTCGCTTGCGATGTCATACCACGCCAGCGTACCAATTGGACTGAAACCCTAAACGTACAAAAATTTGACTCTGCTATGGGTAGCTTGGCGAAGGTGGAGCTAACCCTGAGTACCTTGATTGAACAAGAGTTAATCTACGAGAATACCGGAAACCAGGCAAAAACAATAACCGTGAACCAGGATGGACAAGTCAGTGTCTCCTTGCCTGATACTAACGAGAATTTTACCAGAAATTACAACCAATCCACCGACTTCAATCTACCAGCCTATGATGGTAATCTTGACTTTGGCGGCACTTCCGGTGGCCAGACTCCCACTATTATTGCCTATGAAACCCATACCGAGGAGTACACTAACCTAGCTGATTTCATTAGCTCCTCATCACCAGTGGAAACTGTCAGTATCGAGGTGAATACTACCTCTGCAGCTAGTTTCATTAACTCTGATAACGCTTCTACTGGCTCTAGTAGCGAGGCAACCGCCGGATTGTGTGTCACCTACACCTACAGCTTAATTCCGGAAGAACCTTCAGCCAGCATAGTCTCGGAAGAAGCTTCACCGGAAGCGGGAAATATTGTGATCAACGAAGTGCTCTACGCTCAAACTGACACCAGAGCTGAGGCTAATGATGAATTTATCGAACTCTATAACGCTTCCGATAATGCCGTGGATATCAGTAACTGGAGGCTAGCGGATAGCAACCTACTAATTAACGATACTGATAATAATGGCAACATTACTGGTGATGCTGCTAATCCCGCCTATATTTTCCCCAACAACACCACTCTCCAACCAGGGGAATACGCTGTTATTTGGATTGGTAACAATACATCAGACCATCAAGCTGCCGATGCTGCATTCCAGGATTGGTTAGGAAGCGCAGCCAAACTCAATAATGCCGGAGAAGATATTTGGCTGTATGACGACGAACTCAAGATTGTAGACTACATTGCTTATGGCTCGAATAACGCCATCAATACTCCTCCGTCCGCTGGATTGAATCTGTGGGACGACACTTACCAAGGAGACTTAGATGGGGCAGCAACTGGTCAATCCATTAGCCTCACCCCCAATGGAGAAGACGGAAATACTAGTGCTTGCTGGGAGCATACCCTGAGTAATGATGCCGATGGCCGTTGTCCTGAATTCCTCGAAACCCGGGATACAGATACCGTTGCTGAACGCCAAACTAGTGTTGGAGTTTATAACAATATCTTGCCCAATGTGATTCTGGTCAAGCGGATTACTGCTATCAAACCCAAAGATACCAACCAGTGGATAGAGCTACCGGATTCCGGTTCACCCTTTATCGATGGCATTGATGGTGGCAGTTCTGAGAATAACGTTAATTCGGAGCGTGCTGCTGATGACAATGACCCCAACTGGCCAAATCCTGATGTGTATCTACGGGGATTAATTAACTCTGGGCAAGTGATGCCAGGGGATGAGTTAGAGTATACTGTTTACTTCCTCTCCAATGGCAGCAACGATGCTAAAAACCTGCGCATCTGTGACCGAGTGCCTAGCGAAACTACCTTTATTCCAGATTCTTTTAATGCCACCGCTGGCTTCCCCAGTAGTGATGTCGGGATTGCTTTGTTCCAGAGCAATACTTCCCTACCTTCAGGTGGTCCAGCTGAACCGAACATCTATCTTACTAATATTCCCGATAGCGATCGCGGTCGGTATTACGGGCCAAACACCTCAGTGCCATCGGGATGTAATGTCACCTTCAATCAAAATGGAGTAGTAGTAGTGGAAGTTGGGGATGTGCCAAACGCTGATTCCCCCGGAAACCCACCCAATTCCTATGGATTTATTCGCTTCCGGGCGTTAGTGAAATAAGGCAGAATTTAGAATGAAGAATGGAGAATTTAGAATGAAGAATGAAGAATGAAGAATGGAGAATTTAGAATTAAGGGCGTTGCGTCAGTCAAGTAATGGATAGCAGTAGAGTGGGCATCCTGCCCGCGCGGAAATAAGGAGGAAACTGGCAAGATGCCAGTTCTACGCCTGATGCCAGTTCTACGCCTGATGCCAGTTCTACGCCTGATGCCAGTTCTACGCCTGATGCCAGTTCTACGCCTG
>NZ_CEYLVT010000126.1:0-21460 GCF_982860115.1 Moorena sp. | reverse complement strand
CTGCCTGATAAATTGCTGATCCAATTTGTTAACCAGCGGTTATTGAGAAATTGCAATGGACTTTAGCACGTACCAAAGAGTTTTTTGAAACAATAACTTTAATTTGTTTATATGAATTTCTTGAGATTAATTATTAAAAGTAATGTTCCAACAGTAGAGTCATTGGCATGGAATAAGAGTTGGTACTTACATGACTTTATCTTGCCAAAAACTGAGGAAGAAGTTTATGAGCAAATATGGTTAACTGAAGATGAATCTACAAGCATTCACTATATTGAAGATCCTTTGATTGACATTCGATACTTATTCATTCATGGATCAAAGCAAGTAGAAGTAATCAATGCAATTAGTTCATATTTAGATCTTTTTCAAAGAGGAGAAATTTTTGAAATGATACATAAAGCTGCTTCAACAGAAGAGTATATTCAAGCAATATATCATCTTGGGGTAACAGCAAATCATGATTATGATAAAGAAATATTTGAACTATTTAAGGCTGTTTTTGCTCACTCAGAACCTAAAGTTCGCAACGCTGCAATACTTGCAACTAGTTATGTAGGTTGGAAGGAATTTGAAGAACCATTAAAAAATCTGAGTGATAGCGACCCTGAAAAAGAAGTGCAAGAGTTTGCCAAGTTCACACTACAAAGCTTGCGAACTAGAAATTGGGATACAGGTCTAAATACTTAATTTAAGTGAAGTATTTTTCAGAACCTAATAAAAACTTTATTGATTTGTTTTTTTAATTTAAAAAATGACAAAATTTTCATCTAAATCTTCCGAAGAAGAACTCCAAAAAAACCTCCGCAACCACCTCGAAACCTGGGCAAAAGAAAACCTACCCGAATTTGATGAACTCAACGAAGACACTTCCCCTGAAACCCTAGAAGAAATCACCAAATCCCTAGAAAAACTAGCAGAAACAGAATTCGATTACATTACTCAAGATGCCACATCCGAATTCATTAATGCCATTGAAACCACCTTCCAAGAATGGGCAAAAATCGCTCGTGAAGAACTTAAATCAGACGGTGTCAGTAACCATATTTATACAACTGTAATCGACTTCTTCAAAGCAGAAGAATGGCCTTTCCTACAAGAAGAAGATGAGTCTATTCTGTACATTAACTTTAAAGGCGAAAATGGTCAATGGTCTTGCCTTGCTAAAGTCAAAGAAGAAGAAAATCAGTTTATCTTTTACTCCCTTTATCCCGAAGCAGTTCCCGAAGAGAAACGCCAAGGGATCGCCGAATTTATTACCCGTGCTAACTACGGTACAATTCTTGGTAATTTTGAACTAGACTTCGATCATGGCGAAATCCGCTACAAAACCAGCATTGATGTTGAAGGGGACAATCTTAGTTTTGCCTTAATCAAACAGATGGTTTACGCCAATGTGATGATGATGGATGAATATTTACCCGGAATTATGGCAGTTATTGAATCAGAGGTGGAGGTGAAAGAAGCGATTTTACAGATTGAGGGTTAAGACTAATTTACCTAACCATCACTCATCAACCAAAGCAAACGCTATGCAATCGCATAGCCAGTATGATGAAAAGCAAGAACAATCCTATCCTTCGGTACTCCTGAAGCAACCAGATGATCCATGATACCATCTTCAATACCGTCCTAGTGAATCCAGATTTTACCATCGCGGATTGAACCATGAACAATCGTAGCATGACAATCCTGTTGAGGAGGTAGTCATCGAATGTAAAAACTAGACAACTACCGATTAATCATCCGCCAGCTATTAACTAATCATGCCACCTTAGAAGCGAATAATCCAAATTACGAGATAGAGTGTCAACTTATTTTTGACACAGAACATGACCATTATCAACTTTTAGATATCGGCTGGGATGGACTCAAACGAATTTACAACTGTTTCATCCATTTAGATATCAAAGATGGCAACGTTTGGATTCAGCGAAATATGACAGAAGCTGATTTGGCGCAAGATTTGCTGGAAATGGGTATACCAAAAGAAGACATTATTCTCGGTTTACATCCCAGTTATAAACGTCCTTACACAGGCTACGGAGTGGCTTAGTAGTGGATTGACTTAACAATAAAATTTAGTTAAAAATCAATTATAATGATGATGAGTAACCATTTTGATTTAGATAAAATAGGAAATATGTAATTCTACTACTTGTCTAGGAAACTGCTCATCAGCATATAAACGAACCATCATTAATATGCCTCATTTTCTTGGATTGCAGTGGCAACTTCCTCAGGATTAACTTGGGCATAGATCCAAGCATTCGCTAAATCAATTGCTGTTAATGTAGGATAGTCATAGAGTAGTTGAGACTCGCTAATGCCTAGATTACGGGCATTTACTAATACCCAAACAGGAATACGAGTTCCAGCAATACAAGCATCACCACCACAAACGTTTCTGGTTTTGGTTATTCCACGCCAGTTTTGGTTCAAACTATGGGCTAAAAGGTGAATTGCTTCTGTTTTCTCTGTGGGAGATAGAGCAAGTAGCTGGGTTTCCAGTTGTTTGATAGTCATAGATATTACTTATGAGTAGGGTGCATTAGTAACAGTGGGACGCTAAGGGATTGACCGTAGGTCACGCTACGCGAACGCAAATTCAGTATATTGTCTAACATGAGGTGGATGAAATGCCAAAACAATCTCCTCTCGTAGTATTCCTTTCTGTAACAAATCTGTCGCCACCCCATCCTCTGTCCAATCTTCCTCGATCCAAACTTTTTTATCCTTCAAACGGATATGAATCATCACACTCTTAATCCGTTCATCTTTGTGCCAACCCATCAGCAGCAAAAGGTAATGATTGTGTACCTTATCAAAAGCTAAAACACTTTCCGTTGTGGAACCAGACTTTTCATTGATCTGATGATACTCTGTGTTAAATAATGAAGTTTGATTGTTAAAACCATGCGGGTGATTAGTCGGAGGAGTTTACGAGAATTTTGGGAAAAGCACTCAACAGCGAGAAATAGCTTATTATTATGGTATGAAAGAATCACTCAACCTTCCATTGATAATTTTGCCCAATTGCGTCAATTATTTCCTTCTGCTGATTTAGTTGGCAACTTTACCGTTTTTAATATCAGTGGTAACAATTATCGCTTAATTACTTACATTGACTACCAAGCACAAATTATTTTTATTCGTGCTGTTTTAACCCACGCAGATTACGATAAGGAGAATTGGAAAAATGACGACTGGTTTAACAAGTCCTAGCCATTATTACCTCAATTTGCTCACAGAATTTGCACCTCGTCCTATCACCAATGATCTTGAATTAACGGCAACTCAACAAAGAATTAACTCAATACTAGACAAAAACAATCTTAATCAAGATGATCGAGATTATCTAAGAGTATTAGGAATGCTAGTCTATGATTATGAAGAAAAAAACGAGCAATTCCCTCAGTTAAATGATCAAGAACTATTACAAACCTTAATGGAAGACTACAATTTGAAGATCTCGGATTTTTTAGTAATTTTCCAGCAAGAACAAACAATACTAGACATATTAAACGGAAAACGTCAACTAAATTCTCAAGAAGCTATTAAATTGCGATCGCTGATCTTGTAACTAGCAGCCCATTGCTCGATCAAACCCACCAAAACCAATTCTATGCCACTGCATACCCAGTATGTTCACGAATCTCACGGGGATGGAAAGCCAGAACAATCCTATCCTTCGGTACTCCTGAAGCAACCAATTCCTCCGTGATACTATCTTCAATACCGTCGTACTTCAATACCGTCGTAGTGAATCCAGATTTTACTATCGCGGATTGAACCATGAACAATCGTACCATATACACGGCGATGATTTTCCCAGCCTTCATGGAGCAGCATAAAATGGTTGCGAACGCGCCCCGCGTGACCTACGGTCAATCGCGCCCCGCGTGACCTACGATCAATCGCTAACCTAACCCAGAATAACTCAAAACTCTAAAGGAAGTCCATTATTGTATAATGGTTTTGTATCAAGATTTGCATAGATTGCTGATCTGAAGAGGTGATTTGAGAATGGAAAAAATAATCCAGTATCGCCAATACATTAAACAACTTCTGAGTGACTATGCCAGTAAAAGTCCATCTGATGAAGATGTTGAAGCTGCCTTAATATTTGACTCAGACCACGACCATTACCAAGTTGTCTATACTGGTTGGAAGAATCGCCAACCCATGTATGGTTGTGTTCTACATTTCAGAATCAAAAATGCCAAAATTTGGATACATCATGATGGAACTGAAATTGGTTTTGCCAACGAACTTGTCAAATTGGGAGTACCAAAAACTGATATTGTACTAGCATTTCAAGAACCTGCTGTACGTCAATATACTGACTTTGCAGTGAATTAGAGTAAATTGGCTTAAAAAATAAAACCCAACAAAACCACTACTCATAATGATACCGACAAGCCAGAAAATCAATCTGACTACTTCCCACCCGATAAACCAGCCGATGCTCTAAATCAATGCGGCGTGACCAAATATTTGCATCCATATACTTTAATGGTTCTGGTTTACCAATGCCCTCAAATGGATTGTCCATTACAGCAGTAACCAAATCCAAAATTTTCGACGCCACTTTAAAATCGTGCTTGAACCACCAAGCCAAATCTTCCTTAAACCTAGAACTAAAACCAGGACTGCGATTTACCACAACTGGCTTTACTTGATCGGATTCAGCCTTTTTCTTCTTCTTCTTGCTCAATTCCCAACTCAGAGTAAAGTTCTTCAATGGTTTGAGGTTTTATTTTTCCAGTCTTAGACTCCTCAATTGCATCCAGCAGGCGAATTGCATTGGTAGAGTTTCTTAAGAGATAAACCGTCTCTACTAAACTCCTCAAATCAGATTCTGTAATCAAAGCAACATTCTCACCATCCCGACGATTGATGATATATACCTGATTATTTTGTGCAACTATATCCAACAACTTAAAGAAGTTATTTCTAGCATCCGTTGGAGATGTAATTTCGTAATCAAACATCAGTTTATGTAAAGATTTACGTACATATATTATATCACTTCTACCAAATCAAGCAACAGATGCTTTCCTTGAAACCAAAACCTGATCTGACTTTATGAATTTTGAATTTTGAATTGTTATGAGTAATCATAATCTTGAAAACTTACCTTTAGAGAAAGAGTTAACCTTAAACAACTCCTCCAATCCCTTAAGCATTCCCACAACTTCCCTATTCCTCACCAAACAAAGTGCAACGCTAAGCAACCGAGAGAGCAATCTCTAGTTGTCGGAAAATTTGTTGGTTTTTAACTTCTTGAGAATAGTCGCAACCTCGTAAAGCTTATTTTGCCGAGACAATAATGAAAACGCATCAGAAAAATCGTATACTTTATCCTTCAACTTGCAGAAGATAAAATCGCTGCCATTTGTTACCATACCAAAGCTTGGTTGTCGTGGTGCAGCACTCATATAGGCTAAACACTGTGGTAAAGCAATATCCGCCGCAAACTTAGATCGTTTAGCTTCTACAGTCAGTATCCAAACAAGATCGCGAATCACCAATACATCTATCCGACCTCGATAAACTTCATTGTGTTCTTCCACCTCCAGACTGATAGGAACCTCAGATTGTACGAAAAACGGAGGCTCATGAAATTCTAACCGTTCCAGCAGTGGTGCAACAATAGATAAAAGCACCGTTCCTTCAGTTAAGAGACCAGCATTGTAGTAATAATAATATCGCTGCCGGAGACGGTCCAGAAAAGATTTATCATCATCTAATATCTCAATAGAGGATACCTGCCATTCTGAAAAAAACGATTCATCAGTGGCGCGACATAACCCCAAGCGCTCATGTAATACTTGAAAGCTTGAAATCGTTTTCTCGATTGCCAGTAGTCTACTCATACAGAGCGATTGCTATGGAATTTATTCATTGTAGTTTTTTATATTGTAGCTTTTTATGCAGGGAGCAGGGAGCAAGGAACAGGGAAGAGGGAAGAGTCAATAGTCAAACAATGCTGTGTACCTCATGAGTCCTAGAAACGCTATAAATAGACTTACCCAGATAATTCACCAGCAAGTTTCAAAACAGCCATTCGTGTGGAGTAATCAAGACGAAATCCCAGAGCATCTAATTTGTCTAAAATTGGAGCTACAACTACAATAGTCAACTCTCCTAGCTGTTTTGCTTTTAGTAAAATTCCTAATGTCCCTGTAAATTTAATATTCAGTTGTTTTGCGTAATACCTAGCCAATCCATCATCCACAATTACCAGGGAGTTTTCTATCTCCAAAGCTAAAGCAAAAGCCTCTTTCTCACCCGCACCTAATCCATTTATTTCCTGTAAAGCTGAATCCACTATTGTTGTTTTCACCTTGAGCCAAGATAAGGAAGTTAAATCAGGTAGGGAAATTTTCAAAGCTGCTCCAGCAGCTAATTCATTCGCCACAGCTTGAGGTACAATAACGGAGCCATAAAGTTGTGGTAGTAAATGCAGTAAATTTGTTTGATAGAGATATT
Organism: Moorena sp.; assembly: GCF_982860115.1. Lineage (NCBI taxonomy): Bacteria > Bacillati > Cyanobacteriota > Cyanophyceae > Coleofasciculales > Coleofasciculaceae > Moorena > Moorena sp. The sequence continues at coordinate 14,965 of NZ_CEYLVT010000126.1, read as the reverse complement.
GGATTGGTGAGGTATCAGCAATCACATTAGGCATTTCCTAAATCCTCTGTTAATTCTGCTTCTGTTAATCTGAAAGTGTTGATACCATAGTCCCTCAACTTAGATAAAAAAACTACTCGCTCAATACCAGCTAGTTGAGCAGCAGCACCAGAGGAAAGTTTACCTAATTCATAAAGTTTCATCGCAGCACTTAAACATAATTCTTCTCCTAGTTGTTCTGGTGTTAGGTTTAAAGCATGTGCGGTTTCTTCTGGAACAGATAGGGTAACTTGATACATAATCAACGGGAAAGCTACTTTGCTATAAATATACCATTTATAAAATAGGTGAGGTACAGCCCGTAGGGAGTATGTCAGTGCTATAAGGTACACAATTTATAGATTGTAGGGAATAGGGAACAGGGAACAGGTAAGAAGGGAAAAATCTTGTGTACATCATTAGGTTACAAAATGCTAGATTAACTTTAACAAGGATAACGTCGAGGTGCGCAATGGATCTACACAAATCTAAAACTATACTCTTGAGTACCATACTCTTAGCATACTTGAGTCTCAATGCTTGTAACGAACAAGGGACACCGCCACCGGATAGATCCACTTCCTCTCCATCTCCTATAATAGAAGTAGAAACATCCCCAACTCCTAACCAAACTCAAACTACCCCTAACCAAAGAAACGTTAAAGTTTTTTTCCCCAAGCAACCTCAAAGTAATCAGGATTTTAGCTATGTGGAACCTGTAGTCAGAAGCACTACTAGTCGTGCAGTGGCTACTTTTGCCATTGAACAATTGATTATGGGTCCGACCACAGCAGAAACTAAAATTGGTTTCACCGAAGCACTAAAACTTAAAGGTAGCTCCAACTGTGGTAAAGACTTTACCCTCTCTATTGCAGCAGAAACCGCCACCCTCAAGTTTTGCCGTGCCATTCCTTCCCCTGGAGTAGGCTATGATGCTAAAGCTACCAGTGCTATGGAATCTACCCTCAAACAGTTCTCAACTATCAAATCCGTAGTTATCCTCAACAAAGACGGCAATTGTTTTGGGGACTTAAGTGGTGAAAACCTCTGTTTGAAGACTGGGAGCAAGGGAGAAAGACTTTCTACTAAATCTAAAATAGCAATTAATGGCATTGGCCCCATCACCGTGGGCATGACGGTGAAAGAAGCATCCCAGGCTGGGCAAGTTAAATTAGTGCAACAAAGTAGTGGTGGAGAAGAGCGTGGTTGCTTATTCTACGACCCAGAAGGAATAGAAAATATCGGGTTTATGGTGACAGAAGGAAAAATTGCCAGGGTATACATAAGTTCTCCAGAAATTAGCACATTGAGTGGTGTAAAAGTTGGGGATAACTTAGAGAAAGTGATGTCTGTGTATGGTAAAAAAATAGAAATTCACCCCCATTTATATGTACCGGGTGGTAAATATGCTTTATTCGTACCAACGGATAGTTCAGATAAAAATTATCGAGTGATGTTTGAAGCCAATGCAGAGGGTAAAGTAGTTGGTATAAGCGCTGGTAAACTACCGGAAGTGAGATATTTAGAAGGATGTAGTTAACTCAAGACTGTACAAAACGCTATTGATGAAGTATCTCTCTTCCGTCAGATTGGGTATATAGGGTTTTTATTACCTATGAGGTACACAGGATTTTTTACCTCTTCTTTCTTCCGACTTCCCTGTTATCTGCTCCCTGCTCCCTGCTCCCTAAAATCAAAGAATGTGTACCTCAACAAATAATAATTGATATATTATAAATAAGCTTATTTTTGATACAAATTGCCATGATTGCTCAACTTGACACTCCCCAAATGTCCCCCCAGGACTATTTAGCTTGGGAAGCAGAGCAACTCGCCCGCTACGGCTATATTGACGGTCAGATCTATGCCATGACTGGGGGCACTATCCCCCATAACCAAGTTGCTGTCAATCTAGTCGCTTTAATCAAACCCCACCTGCGGGGTAAACAATCTAAAACCTTGAGCAGCGATGCCAAAGTTGGGATTACAGAACAAGGTCCTTTTCACTATCCAGACCTATCCGTTACCTGTGATCACAGAGACCGCACTGCCCGGGATTATATTCGTTATCCCTGTCTAATTGTAGAAGTGCTCTCTAGCACCACAGAAGCCTTTGACCGTGGCCAAAAATTTAGACACTATCGCCACATTGAAACATTACGAGAATATGTTTTGATTGACCCCGATCAAATGAGCGTGGAATGCTATCGATTAAACCAAAACCAGAGATGGGAACTGTACCATTATGCTAGTAGCCCTGATCGCCCAGAGGATTGTCAAGTTGAACTTAGCAGCATTGAGCTAGCATTTCCCATTAACTTACTTTACGAAGACATTGACCAACTCAATAACACCTAAAACCATGAGATTTATCAATCCCAAAACTGACTACGCCTTCAAAAAAATATTTGGTTCCGCCGAAAGCAAAGACATTCTGATTAGTTTTCTCAATGCCTTGATTTATGACGGTAACCCTACCATTAAAGACTTAGAAATCATTAATCCCAACTTACCGCCGAAAGTTGAGGGCTTAAAAGATACTTACCTTGATGTCAAAGCAAAACTGAAGGATGGCACGCTGGTCATCATCGAAATGCAAGTTTTAAATGTGCAATCCTTTGGTAAAAGAGTATTGTTCAACGCTGCTAAAACCTACGCCTTTCAACTACAAAAGGGAGAGGGCTACCGCATGCTAAAACCAGTCATTGCTCTCACCCTGACCGATTTTGAAATGTTCGCCGATCGCCATCATTTTACCTCTCGCTTCGTTTATCGAGAAGTATCTGATGGCTCGGTGTATCCCGAAAACGATATCGAACTGGTGTTCGTTGAGCTACCAAAGTTTACCAAAGAACTCCCAGAACTCGAAACCATTACCGATAAATGGATTTACTTTATCAAATCTGCGCGATCGCTTGCCTCCATCCCCGAAAATATGGACAATATTCCTGAATTACAACGAGCCTTTGAAATTGCCAATCAAGCCAACTTAACACCCACTGAACTCGAAGATTTGGAACGTCGAGAAATGTTTATCTACGATCAGCAGGGAGCAGTTGCTCTTGGTCGGGAAGAAGGTAGGGAGCAAGGTCTTCAAGAAGGTCGTCAAGAAGGTCGTCAAGAAGGTCGTCAAGAAGGTCGTCTGGAAGGGAAAAAAGAAGGTCGTCTGGAAGGGAAAAAAGAAGAACAACGCATTATTGCTCAAAAATTACTCACTGTACTAGATGACGAAGCGATCGCGGCAACAACAGGATTAAGTCTAGAAGTCGTTCGAGAGCTGCGCGAGACAATGAATGAACCATGAATACTAACGTTTGCCAAACTCTTTGGTCTAATCCAGAGCGTTCGCGTAGCGTAGCCCAAAGGGCTAATCGCGCCCCGCGTGACCTACGGTCAATGGCTTTTAGCGTGGCCGTAGGCCAATCGCATTTTTTCCTCATACCCAAAGATTACCAACTTCCCCAACACCCTCCCATCTTGTGAAGTTAGCCGTAACGAGGCGAAAGCTTGGTTCAATTCCCGATACCGATTGAAATGAAAATGGTATACTCCATGTTCGACGATCTACTCTCAGCATTACAAAGGCTAGATAAATTACTAGAGCAAGCAGTAATAAAAGCACAAGCTGTGTACGGTTCACAAGCAGCTACTGACCCTTATCGAGGTCTTCGTATTGATCGCGATCAGGTCAAGCAACTCCTAGATCGTGAACCAGGGATACCTTTGTTTGCAGTAGATTCAGAAAAAACTGAGTCCGATCAGACTAACAATACACCATTAAACTGGCTCAAACAGACTTTCGGTTTGTCTGAATTTGATTTAGACGTGATGTTGATTGCCCTCGCTCCAGAAATTGATTTAGCTTACGAGGGTCTGTATGCCTATCTCCAGGATGATGTCACTCGCAGGCGACCTAGTATTGATTTAGCCTTAAATCTACTATGTCCCTCTGCTGAAGCCAAGCTGTTGCAACGAGTTCATTTTGCTCCTGAGGCACCCTTAATCAAACATGGCTTACTTCACTTAATTCCTGACCCTCATCAGGTTAAACCACCAATATTATCCTATTATCTCAAGCTAGATGATCAAGTTATTCATTCTCTGTTAAAACAAAAGCGTCTTGAACCGCGTTTAGAATCTTGGTGTCAATTGATAGATAGTCCTACTGTTGAGGACAAGTTACCGATTAGGGATGACATTAAACAAATACTTCCTAAGCTAATCAAACACGCTCAATATACTAGCCAGCCTCTACATCTGTATTTCTCTGGTTTATATTCTACTGAAAAACGCCGTGGAGCGATCGCCCTTGCCGCTCAACTAAACAAGCAGTTATTAATTGCGGATTTAGCTCAAGCTTTAGCAATTAAGGAAGAGTTTGAGCAACTGCTAAAATTGTTATTTCGTGAAACCTGTTTTCACGATGCTATCCTCTATCTAGAAAGTCTGGAACGTTTAGATGCACTACAGAGCAAAGAGCAGCATCTGTTATATAAAAGGGTACTTGACAGACTAACTAATGCGAAAGGTGTGGTGATCTTATCTGGAATACAGTCGTTGGTGCCAAAGTTTACCAATCTCCAGGGTGTGATTACTGTACCTTTTGCTACACCGGATTTTTATCAACGCCGCGTTTACTGGCAAGCTAGTTTAGAAACTAAAGGAATTGTACTTAGCGATGGCGACTTGGATACCCTAGCCAATCGTTTTACCTTGAGTTCAGCTCAAATAGCAGGAGCAGTGACAAATGCTTGTAATCAGGCTTTGTGGCGTGCTGCTGCCGAATTTGAAGAATTGCCATTAAACAGTACAATTAAGCCAACCCTAAATGACTTATTAGCAGCAGGTCGTGACCAATCTGGTAGCAATTTAACTGAATTAGCCCGCAAACTTAACCCTAAGTATAGTTGGCAAGACATTATCATACCCCCCGATCAACTTGCTCAGCTCAAAGAAATTTGTAATCAAGCCAAGTATCGTCATATTGTCTATGAAAAATGGGGCTTTCACCGCAAGCTATCCATTGGTAAAGGATTAAATGTACTATTTTCAGGTCCACCAGGCACAGGTAAGACCATGGCGGCGGAAGTGATTGCTAATGAACTACAGCTTGAGCTATATAAAATTGATTTATCCCAAGTTGTCAGTAAGTACATTGGCGAGACTGAGAAAAATCTGAACCGCATTTTTATGGCTGCGGAAACAGCTAACGCTATCCTTCTGTTTGACGAAGCAGATGCTCTGTTTGGCAAGCGGTCTGAAGTTCGAGATGCTCATGACCGCTACGCCAATATTGAAGTTGGGTATCTGTTGCAGAAGATGGAGGAATATGAGGGAATATCAATTTTGACAACAAATTTGCGCCAAAATTTAGACGAGGCATTTGTGCGTAGGTTAGCCTTTACAGTACACTTTCCCTCACCAGATGAAGCTAGTCGTCGGCGCATTTGGGAAGGAATTTGGACTGAGGAAATCCCCTTGTCAGCAGATGTAGATTTTGAGTTTTTGGCACGGCAGTTCAAATTGAGTGGAGGGAATATTAAGAATATTGCCCTAGCAGCCGCTTTTCTAGCAGCTGAAGCAGGTAGTGGAGTGATGATGGAACATTTGTTACAGGGCACTCGCCGGGAGTATCAGAAGATGGGAAAGGTATGGGGTGATGGAATGCGATCGCTTAAATAATCCTGCCATGGTCAGTAGTGAGCCAGTTTTACACTAACGACTTACCTAGTGCTATTGTAAGCTATCAGCCTTGGCCAAAGGCCAACGGCTGATAGCTGAATGCTTACGTGCTATTTACCTGATTAAGCCACAAGTATAATACTGTAATCCTTGGGCGATCGCGAACATATTATTGATCAAGTTATTTCTCTTTATTACTGTTATCTTATTTTTAGAATTATTGTAATGAATTAATATAAGGTGCTATGGGTGACTTAGGCAGACGAAAGTATACAGGTGACGGTAAGTGCCGCTACAAACCGCTTCCTGGTGCATGGCAAGAGCCAGAACCTTACATTGCTTCTAAAGCTTTGGCAGATGTAGTTAATACTGCTCTCTACCTGCGTCGTCCTTTATTATTAGAAGGTGACCCAGGCTGCGGGAAAACGCGATTAGCTTATGCGGTTGCCTATGAACTGGGTTATCCCCTCTACAGCTGCTACATCCGCTCTACCAGTCGAGCCCAGGATTTACTTTATGATTATGATGCCATAGGTCGGTTGTATGACATTCAGGAACGTCAAACTGCAGGTAATCCCAGCCAACCTTTGTACCGCAGAAATTATGTTACCCTAGGAGAATTGGGCGAGGCAATTCAGCAATCACAAAATGACATTCCTTCGGTGGTTCTAATTGATGAAATTGATAAAGCGGATCGGGATTTTCCTAATGACTTGCTCTTAGAACTGGAGCGATTGCAATTCCAAGTTAAAGAAGTACTAAACGTTCGTTTTGATGCCTTTAAAGGTAAAACAAAAGAAGAACGAAGAGATTTTTTACCGTTAATTATTATCAGCAGTAATAGGGAAAAAGAATTGCCAAAACCCTTCCTACGTCGTTGTTTATTTTACTACCTTAAATTTCCAGAAAAGGCTACCCTAAAACAGATTATCCAGAGTCATTTTAAAACTGATATTACCCGCGTATCCGAAGCAGCTATCCAAAAATTTGGAGAACTGCGGGAATTGAGAAGTTGGCAAAAAATACCAGGTACTAGTGAATTTTTAGATTGGTTGAGAATTTTGGAACGGGATCAACAAGGGAATCAAAGTACTGCTGAAGCATTAGCGGATACTCCAACCACGAATCTGCCTCATCTAGAAACTCTAGTCAAAACTCAACAGGATCATGAGGCCCTGAGCAAGACCAAGATACCAGATTAGTTAGTGAGACTATAGTTATTGAGACTATGGGATTGGCCTTGGCCTTGGCCAAAAGGCCACGCTAGGCGAATGAGCCACGGTACTGGAATGGTCACGCTGCGCGAACGCGCCCGAGAATGACCAATGACTACCTAAATTCAATTCCCAGACTGACGCCCTAATTCATACACACCACAGCTCATACAAGCAATAATCCCAATACTGATTGCCCAACTGTGTCCCAGGCTAATTTCCACGGCGTAGTTACAAACTGCACCAATGACTAAAAAAGGCACAATGCTGACAACTGACGCATAGAAAGCGTTTTGAGATTCTCTGACCTTGCGGGTTTGTTCAAATTCCTGAGCCGAGATGTAAAAGAATCCCTCAGCAAAGTTAAACCAGCGGTTCAATTGCTCCATAATCCATTGCCTCAAGGACGAGAGGCTTAAATATAGCGCTAGAGACCACAAAGATGCTCCCGCGATCTCTGTAGTATCCACCTCGAATCGGAAGGGCAAAAATTCAGTCAGCATTGGTTCACGGATAGGGTAGGCTGGGGCAAGTTAATCACTAAGTTAACCAACATTTAACTTCTCTATTTGAGTTGATCGTTTTAGTGTTAACGATTAACGGTAGACACGCGCACAGTAGACACGCCCACAACGGTTAGTCAAAGGTCAACCTTTAACAAAAAATTCAATCCTTCTCTTGATGCAGTCGCTCATGGGGGAAACCACGGCAGTCGCTCATGGGGGGAACCCCCAAGACCGCGCTGCCTTCCCAAGACCGTAATGGTGCGTTTTCCGCATTAAGAATTAAATTCGCCACGGGTCGCACCTCTGCATCGCTAAATTTTGCAAGTTAAACGTGTATTAGCTTATTGATGTATCTTAACAAAACTCAAGATTTTGTTAAATATCCCAAACAACCCAAAAACCCTGCTGATGGCAGATGATCTGGAGAGATATAAATGGAAAGACCCCTAACTAGCTAAAGCCAGACTAGAACTAATGCGCAGTGGTTATTTATCAAGGCTTCTAATTTTCGCTGGACTGAGTTTAACGAGTTTAATCGGTTTAAGTACCCTTTCGAGTTTGCCCAGCCAGCCAGTAACTGCATCAGAACCTCCCTCAAGCTTGGTAGCCGGAGTAAGAAGTTTTGCCAAAGGGGGTTCCTTTCCAGTAGAAAACTTCCGGGGCTACACCTCTGGCTTCGGTTACCGACCCTCTCCTAGAGGTTCTGGATGGGAATTCCACCGAGGTTTAGACATAGCTGCCCCTGAAGGAAGCTATATCCGTAACTGGTGGAGTGGTAAAGTAATTAAAATTTCTGATGGTACTGCTTGCGGCACCTCAATAACTATCCAATCGGGCAAGTGGCAGCACATCTACTGTCACATGAAAGGATACGCAGTTAAAAATGGAGGTACTCGCTATTTAATTGACAACTCCGGTGGCATTCAGATCAAGGAAGGCCAACTGTTGCCTTCTGGAGCCAGAATCGGTCGAGTAGGAATGACTGGTCGTACCACCGGTCCTCATCTGCACTGGGGATTGAAGTATGGCAAGCAATACGTTGACCCAGCCCAGGTGCTGCGGGCAATGTATAAAACACGAGCTTGATTCGGACAAATGTTAATGGTTAATGGCCATTAACCATTAACCATTAACCATTAACCATTAACATGTTTAAAACATGCATGCCGCGTGATCGTTTAACTAGAAACTACGAAACTACCAATTGTTCCTTGTCCATCTGGGTGTGTTCTTCTAGAATTTTGCGTAACTGGTCTCCTTCGATAGTTTCTTGATCTATCAACAGGTCTACTAATCGGTCAATTATTACCCGATTTTCCCGGACTAACTGACGAGCATGACCATGGCAATGCTGCACAATTGTGCGGACTTGGGCATCAATGTGGGCAGCAATTTTCTCTGAGTACTCAGACCTATTAATCACATTACCCCCTAGAAAGACTTCTCCCCCTGGATCTTCTAAGGACAGAGGACCCAAATCACTCATTCCAAAGCGGGTTACCATCTGCCGTGCTCGCGAGGTAACTTGTCGCAAGTCCCCAACAGCACCAGTAGTCACTTCAGCCTCACCAAAAATTTCTTCTTCTGCCGCTCTACCCCCTAAAGCCGCAGTAATTTGGGCTTTGAGTTGAGCCCGAGTAATCAAACCTTGCTCTTCATCAGGAATATACCAGGTCAAACCACGGGCTTGCCCTCGGGGAATTAGGGTTACTTTCTGTACCGGGTCGTGATCCGGTAAGAGAGTGGAAATTACAGCATGTCCTACTTCATGGTAGGCAATTAATCGCTTATTCTTGCTGTCCACCAGAGGAGTGCCTTCCATGCCAGCTACCACCCGGTCAATAGCATCATTGATTTCGAGCATAGTAATGGCATCTTTGCGGCGGCGGGCAGTCAGGATTGCCGCTTCGTTGAGTAGGTTGGCTAAGTCAGCACCAGTAAACCCAGGGGTACGCTTAGCAACAGTTTCTAGACAAACCTCAGGGTCAATCTTTTTGTTGCGAGCGTGGACTTCCAGAATGTTATTCCTGCCTTTGTAGTCAGGGTAATCCACAATAACTTGTCTGTCAAAGCGTCCAGGACGTAATAGTGCAGCATCCAGGACATCTGGGCGATTAGTGGCAGCAATAATAATAATACCTGTGTTGCCTTCAAACCCATCCATTTCCGTGAGCAATTGGTTAAGGGTTTGCTCCCGCTCATCGTTTCCACCACCAATCCCTGCTCCCCGTTGCCGTCCTACCGCATCAATTTCATCAATGAAGACCAAGCAAGGGGCATTTTCTTTGGCTTTTCTGAACAAGTCTCGGACACGGGAGGCACCAACGCCCACAAACATTTCCACGAATTCGGAACCAGAGATGCTAAAGAAGGGAACTCCTGCTTCACCAGCGATCGCTTTGGCTAAGAGAGTTTTACCAGTTCCTGGAGGACCGACTAGCAGCACACCTTTGGGGATGCGTGCTCCAACAGCAGTAAAGCGTTCTGGTTGTTTGAGGAATGTGACGACTTCTTGCAATTCCTCCTTAGCTTCTTGAATACCTGCTACATCATCAAACAGAACCCCTGTTTTGGCTTCCATCTGAAACCGTGCTCGGGATTTGCCAAAGTTTAAGGCTTGACCAGAATTACTTGCAGAGCGTCGCAGGATCATCATCAAGCCTGCTAGTAACAACAGAAGCAAAAATAAGTTGGCAATTAGACCTAAAGCGGCTGAGTTATCCGGAGAGCGCCTAATTTCAGTGGGAATATCCTGTTGACGGAGTTCCTTGAGTAGCAAAGAGTTTTGATCGAACAAAGCAACTCGTTGAGGAGGTTCATTCTCCTTGGCCTCCTTTAGACTAACTTTAGCAATCTTAGTGGCTTCATCAATTTCTATTTTAGCGACTTCCCGATTTTTAACTTTCTCTAATAGCTCACTATAGGTTAGAGATTTCTCTTGTTTAAGCTGTGCTTGGGCTGGGGTACCCAGTATCACCCCTTGCCAAAGGAGCAAACTGGCAGCAATACGCCAGAATTTGACTAACTTGCGCTTTTCCTGGGGTTGCTGTAATGTAACCTCAGGATTTGCCAGCAGCTGTGGAGAGGTATTTACCTCTGCATTACCCATCCATGCTCTCATCCAGAAACGTTTCTTCATGGCTGTTTGCTCTTTGGTCTTGCCTTGACTCAACTCCTGGGTAAACCTAGTTAGGCTTCAATAGAATTCAAGCCCTTGAGTTGAAATTTCTTTCACTTTCTAGTCTAGCTCTCTAAAATCCGGCTTTAGCTGTAAGAAACTCATATTAAGTCCGGTAGCAGAGGTAACCTGCTCTTGCCTAGATGGGGTTTCCAAACCTCACGCTGGTTTTTTTCGTGAATCACCCTCCTGTAGAGACCTTGTCTGGAACATCTCTACAAATGGTAACCATACAACTGGACACGATATCACTAGTTGACCTTGTACTTTTGAGAGTCAACCATCAACCGTCAACAATGAACAAACATGTGATCTATTACACCGAAGTCGATGTCTTTATTTCTTCTACCTGATCTGAGGGGGTTGGCGGAACCTGGGGGATTTCCATTGGTACATCTTCCTGTTGGAGATCCTCTAGGGTAGTGACAAAATCTCTAATCCCTTGAAATTTTCCATAGACCGAAGCAAAGCGTACATAAGCCACTTCACTCTCCGAACGTAGGTAGCGCAAGACTAACTCACCAATTTCGTGACTGATTACTTCCCGACCAAATCGCTGTTGCAATTCTGCTTCAATCTCATCAACCAATGCTTCTAGGCGTTTTTGGAGAATGCCTGTTTTTTCACAAGCACGTATAATTCCTCGTAACAACTTGGAACGGTCAAATGATTCCCGCTTGCCATCCCGCTTGATCACAGTTATTGGCACAAATTCGATCCGCTCATATGTCGTGAAGCGATGTTTGCATCCCAAACACTCCCGGCGTCGCCTCACACTTTTTCCTGCCTCAGTAGAACGAGACTCAAGAACGCGGCTCTCGGTGTGGTGACAAGAGGGGCATCGCATAAGATAATTTTTTTTCTTGCTGAGTGGACTGATTGGCGGCAGATATTTGGAACGCCCTAAGAGTCGATACTTTCAAAATAACAATTATATGGAAGGTGAGCCGATATATACCTGTCCACTTCCCTATATCCTATAGGGTCATACACAGGCTATTGCGGCTCAGAGCATCCACAGAAGTGTTGAATTTCGATCTGATAAATCGAGGTAAACTACTTACCAATCTTAGGGGGTTCCCGAAAAGCAATGGCAAAAAATAGGGTGCCTAGGGCTAAGGTCAAGATTAAGATATAAGCAACTGATTCCATAGCTATAATTCCTGGTTATCTCCTCACTTACCAGTCTACCTTGCATGAACCACAGAAATAGCAAAAAGGCAAAAGAAAATTTCTTTTCTTCTGCCTTTTGCTTTTAAGTCAAACTGTGATAGGAGATAGTTAACCTCTAGATAGGCTCTGTCCTACGGGTACTCTTATCACCAAGCTTCTGGAAGAAGCCCCACTCGACTTGCTCTTCCTCTAGGTCAGGATCGACACCAGCAAACACATCTCGGTAGAGGGTGCGTGAGCCATGCCAGATGTGCCCAAAGAAGAACAACAGAGCAAAGACAGCATGACCAAAGGTGAACCAACCCCGAGTACTAGTGCGGAATACACCATCAGAGTTTAGGGTTTCGCGGTCAAATTGGAAGCCCTCACCCAGCTGAGCAGTACGAGCGTATTGCTTCACATCGAATGGGTCAGTAAAGGTTTGACCATCAAGAACTCCACCGTAGAAGCTAGCAGTGACACCAGCTTGCTCGAAACTATACCTAGATTCAGCCCGTCGGAAAGGTATGTCCGCACGAACTACACCATTAGCATCGGTCAAAATGATAGGGAAGGTTTCAAAGAAGTTCGGCATCCGACGAACGCTCAGCTCCCGACCTTCACTGTCTGTGAACACCGCATGACCTAGCCAACCTTCAGCAATGCCATCCCCTTTATCCATCGGACCTGTGCGGAACAAACCACCTTTAGCAGGGGAGTTGCCTATATAGTCATAGAATGCCAGCTTCTCTGGAATTGATGACCAAGCTTCTGACAAGCTAGCACCATCAGCCAATTCAGCTTGTACCCGTTGGTTAATTTCCTGTTGGAAATACCCCTGATCCCACTGATAGCGGGTTGGACCAAACAGCTCAATGGGGGTGGCAGCACTGCCATACCACATGGTGCCTGCTACTACAAACGCAGCAAAAAACACAGCCGCGATACTGCTGGAGAGTACCGTTTCGATATTCCCCATCCGTAGAGCTTTAAACAAGCGTTCTGGTGGTCGCACTGTTAAGTGGAATAAACCAGCGATAACCCCAACAACACCAGCAGCGATATGGTGAGCGACAATACCTCCAGGGTTATAGGGGTTAAAGCCTGCTGGTCCCCATTCTGGTGCGATCGCTTGAACACTACCAGTGAGACCATAAGCATCAGATACCCACATCCCAGGACCCCAAAGCCCAGTCAAGTGAAAGGCACCAAAGCCAAAGCAGAGTAAACCAGATAAGAACAGGTGAATACCAAAAATTTTTGGCAAATCGAGAGCTGGGTCGCCACTGCGTGGGTCTCTGAACACATCTAAATCCCAGTAAACCCAGTGCCATACAGCAGCCAGGAACAATAAACCAGAAAGGATAATATGAGTTGCAGCGACACCTTCAAAAGACCATAAGCCAGCATTGGTTACGGTTTCACCAGTGATACTCCAGCCCCCCCAGGAATCAGTAACCCCTAGACGAGCCATAAAGGGCATGACGAACATCCCCTGACGCCACATCGGGTTAAGAACCGGGTCACTCGGATCAAAAATTGCCAATTCGTACAGGGCCATTGAACCAGCCCAGCCTGCCACCAGGGCTGTATGCATCAAGTGCACAGCTAACAGACGTCCTGGATCATTCAGGACGACCGTGTGTACTCGGTACCAGGGTAGTCCCATTGACTACGCTCCTCCTAATATAGAGTTTTTACTTCGACGCTTCTTTTGATCAGTATGTTAGAAATCGCCTTAAACTTCCCCCCGCTTGAAACACAGGGGATTCCAAGAGTCACGTTGTTCGAGGGGTTAAAAACCTCATCTGACAACGCTTACGGTATGATTTCTTTAATTTGACACTGTTTGGAGAGCTTTCAAGCTCTCCGACCGACCTTGGTTAGGTGTGAACCTAACTGTATCGCTACTTTGCTAGCCCCCCTAGATTTTGCCATTGGCAACTTAGGTAGGACAAAGTATGTATGAAACTAAAGTTTGTTTAAAGAAGTGTAACTATTGTTAGAGCCGATTGCAAGCGAACGGTCATGTTCTCAGCTTAGGGTCGGAAGCGCTTAACCAGCTATATTGCGCAAATTTCCCTTGTATTTGCCTAAATTCAAGCAATATAGCTTCTATAACCTAAAAATTGTCAAATTCAGTCCGGTAGCCTCTTTACTGATTAGCAATAGTCGGACACAAATCAACATGAAAAAGGTATGTTGAAAGGAAAAAGGCATAAGCATAGGACTTATGCCAAGTTGAGTTCAAACCATATCACCTAGAGCACTTAAGAGCAGAGGGGGAAGAGGGGGCAGAGTCCGGAGTTGGGGAAAGCTGGGGCTCAAAGGGCTATTGATATGCAACTCGGTATTAGGCTCCAATTCTATGGGTAGGGTTTTTTGATTAACTGCTAACCCGAGCTATAGCTTTGATCACAAATCGCAATCAAAAGTATTATTTCCTCATATTCCCTATCCTTACCCTCTTCTCCCTCTTCTTCCTTGTCCCCTGGTGCCTTTTCCCTGTACCAGTTAACCTTTGCCCCCTACCATAATTTCAGTATGTGTCATCGCTAAGCGCTCGATAACTTGCTCAGCAGTGATCAAACGTTTTAGGACAACTTGACCAATAGTTTTTGCTGATTCAGGTGAGGTGTTAGGCATGGGTTTGACTTCAACCATAACCACAAGGTCTTCAACCTGATAGAGCCACAATTTTTCTCCTTGCTCTAGGATAGAAAGGTTCATTTGCTTAATTTCTGGCAGGCGTCGCCAAGCGTTTTCGTTCCAAAGACCTCCAAACTCCCAAACGCGCCCGACTATCCAGCCTTCCGATAAAAAGAAATATTTCACGTTGCTCTTCGCTAATCCTGCTCTATATTTCTATTTTCCACTCAAATTGAATTTTTCAGCTTAAATTGACGATTTAATTCAAATTTTATCCAACAACCGCAATTGGTCAATTTCAGGACTTACGCACCAAGCTTGTCGGTTAAGACTGGGTGTCAGGTGTAGTGGAGATTTATAGAAGTTGACAAAATGATCAGTATATGATTTACAGCAGTAAGCATTGTTACTTGACCATAGTCTTTTGAGCTATAGCTGGTTACGGTATCAATTGATGGGTAAACTAATCGATAATTCAGATAAAAAAAGGATAATACAAGCCAATCCAATTGGGAGCATCCCATTTTGGAAAAAAGGGAAAACTTATTCGCGAGTTATGCTCGCGA
>NZ_CEYLVT010000125.1:0-21662 GCF_982860115.1 Moorena sp. | reverse complement strand
TGAAACTGGCAAGATGCCAGTTCTACCAAGATGCCAGTTCTACCAAGATGCCAGTTCTACGCAAGATGCCAGTTCCACCCAAGATGCCCATTCCACGCCTGATGCCCGTTCCACAAAACTTTTAAAATCATTCCATTATTAACCCCCACACTAGGTGGTGGCAAAGTGCTCCCGCAGCAAATCGTGGATGAATCGATAGCGTCCACCCACTTGCTTGATCAAGCGGCGTTCTGTGGCATAGCTCAGGAAATGGGCGTAATCCCAGGGGATTGAACCACTGCCCCAGAGAATGAGGCGGAGGACGAAATACTTAATCACTGGTATACCAGCAAATATCAAGGCAAATAACATTGCCATCCAAACACCAAGACTTAAAGCCATAAATGGGTTAACATTCTTTCCCAAAGCTATAAAACATAATACAAACAACAAGAAGGTTACAGGCAAACTAATTAAACTACTAAGAACGGTATTTTTAGCAGATTCTTTAATCCCCTGATTCCGTTTATTTCTGGTTTTTAGTTCTTCTCCAATCAACCCAACACTCAGCCCAAAAAACAGCCCATAACTCAGCCCATAACTTAGCACATCAATCAGCCTATCATTAAGCCAAAAAAACAGCCCATAACTCAGCCCATAACTCAACCCATAACTCAGCCCATAACTCAACCCAACACTCAACCCAACACTAAGTCCTCGGCTCATCAAACTCATTTTGTTTTTTATTAGTTTTTGTCCTGAAAATATACTAATTTCAGAGGGCTTTTGCTGATTATATAACCCTGAAATCAGGCCTATTAGAGCTCCAATCAGCCCTCCAATCAGCCCCAATATTAGGCCATTGATTAGCCATATTAGGCTATGGATTAGCCCGAAGATTAGGCGGCCATTGGTAAGTCCATAAATCAGCCCCAATATTAGGCGGCCATTGGTAAGTCCATAAATCAGCCCCAATATTCCCAATATTAGGGGATTGATCAGCCCAACACTCAGCCCAACACTCAACCCAACACTCAGCTTATACAACCACTTTGTTTCGGATTTTTTTAACAAATCTGGATGTATTTTCTCAATCAAAAACTCGGTTTGTTGTCGTTCCTTCAATCGTTTAGCAAGCCAGCCTAACCAGCGCCTGGTCTTCTCTTCTGAATAACCGTGACGGTCATGGGGTTCCTTTAGTTTACGGTCAATGTAATCCCCAAATAACCTTTGACGGCATTGGTTCTGATAGTCTTGCTTTGCTTTAGGATCCTTAAACTCTCTCTTTAATCGCTTCAACCCATCGGGATAAGCAACGGAAATCAAATGTAATAGTAAGGGCATTCTTGCTAACTCTAGCAACCCATCTGAATCTTGCTGAATTCCTGGCCAGAGGTGGCGACAGTTTAACCGCGTTAAATAAGCTTCAATCTGCTGATCGCTCAAAGGTTGCAGACAGACTGCTCCCCGCATCTCCAGAATTTGCTCACCGGCTTTGTATTCTTCTTCACGACAGCAGACCACAATTTGAGGAACATCTTTGAGAAACTGATTTAATTGCTGAACACATAACTTCTGCCGCTCTAAACCCAACTCATCCAAACCATCCAGAAGAGGTAACAACTGACCAGTTTTAATCCACTCCTGAGTAATCGCTTCGGGGAGATTATAATAACGAGACTTTAAATTAGCTGCTAACCATTCATCAATCGGCTGGTTGTTATCTTTCCAATCAGAAAGTTCAGCTATAATTGGAATCGGTTGGTGTTGATGATCCTGGGCACCTGTAATTAAATCCTTGGCCAAATCCAACAGCATGGTGGTTTTTCCGGAACCGGGGGCACCAAGAATCAACAGTTTCCCGGCAATATCCTGTTGGTTAAATACCTCAATAAGCTTTTGACCTGGTTCAGAGTCTGTCGTTACTCGACGAAACTTGGGCAACCGTTTCCACCATGGAGGAGAATTGCTAGGATTGACAGTAATTTTTTCTGGACGACCCACTTGCTCTGTTTTGTCTGCCATTACCAACTGAATCAAGTGGTCATTGTGCAGGGAGTCATCGAGGCGCATGTTAACTTCAACTGCCATTTCTCGTAGCAAGTCCTTGCGCCATCGCTGTAAATTTGCCTTTGGAATTTTTCTAGATATTTGAGTTTTTAACAAATACCCAATTGTCGGTAGGGCAAATAAGTAACCAATACCTAAAATCCAGTAGACTTGTTGGATCCACTCGGTATCCTGTTCTGCTGATAGTTGAAAAGCAAAATCAAAATAATAAAGTTGTGCTGATAGTCGAAAAATAAAATGTCCTGCTGCAACAGCTAAGACTCCATACATTGTGCATAGAGTAATTATTATAATTCTGCAAAGGGGAGTTTTTTGCTGCTCAAAGCGATTGCTTAAACGTGTGCTAAAATAGGGAAGTATTACCAGTTCTACTAAGAGTAGTATTTGAAGCGCTTCGGGATTGTTAAAAAGTTCGGTAATGTTCATTTTTGAAGGTATTTCTAGTTTATCATTCTATGATAATTTAAGAAATTGCCTTTGATACAGCCAAGGAAAAATTAAATAGTCTAGGCAGTTTGATAAAACAGGAAAGTGTGGAGATTGTGGTAAGTGGGGGGAGTGCGTTCGCGTAGCGTAGCCCGAAGGGCTACGCTACGCGAACGCACTTGGGGGGATTCCATAAAAGTCTGCCGATGGATCAATAAGAATAGGGAGTGTGGGAAGTGGCCGTTGCTCAATTAACGAATGAATAAGAGTAGAGTGGGCATCCTGCCCGCTCGAAAATAAGCATGAAACTGGCAAGATGCCAGTTCTACCAAGATGCCCATTCCACGCCTGATGCCCGTTCCACAAAACTTTTAAAATCATTCCATTATTAACCCCCACACTAGGTGGTGGCAAAGTGCTCCCGCAGCAAATCGTGGATGAATCGATAGCGTCCACCCACTTGCTTGATCAAGCGGCGTTCTGTGGCATAGCTCAGGAAATGGGCGTAATCCCAGGGGATTGAACCACTGCGCCAGAGAATGAGGCGGAGGACGAAGTGCTGAATGACTGGTCTGCCAGCATATGAAAAGCCAATTAACATTGCCATGCCAGAAGCACGAATTAACATGGTGAGTAGTTTAAGATTCTCTCCTAATACTAGATCAGGTAATACAAACAACAAGAAAGTTCCCGGGAAACTAATTAGACTAAGGATAACAGTATTTTTAGCGGATTCTTTAATCACCTGATTGGGTTTATTTCTGGTTTTTACTTCTTCTCCACTCAGCCCTCTAATCAGCCCATAAAGCAGCCCTATAATCAGTCCTCTAATCAGCCCAACACTCAGCCCAACACTCAGCCCATAGATCAGCCCAACACTCAGCCCATAAATCAGCCCATAAATCAGCTCTTCAATTATTTTATTTCTGTCTTTCCATGAAAGTGTAATAGTTTTAGAAAGATCTATTTTATTAAAAAATCGACCATAAATAATACCATAAAACAGCCCAACACTCAGATCAAAAATCATTGAAAAAATCAGCCCATAAATCAGTCCAAGACTCAGCTGATACAAACCCTTTTTTCGGGATTTATTCAACATATCCGGCTGCATTTTTTCAATCCAAAACTCGGTTTGTTGTCCCTCCTTCAATCCTTTAGCAAGCCAGCCTAACCAGCGCCTTGTTTCCTCTTCTGAATAACCTCGACGGTTATGGGATTCCTTTAGTTTACGGTCAATGTAATCCTGAAATAACCTTTGACGGCATTGGTTCTGATAGTCTTCCTTTGTCTTAGGATCCTTAAGCTCTCTCTCTACTCGCTTCAACCCATCGGGATAAGCCAGGGGAATTAAATGTAATAGGAAGGGCATTCTGGCTAACGCTAGCAATCCCTCTGAATCTTGCTGAATTCCTGGCCAGAGGTGGCGACAGTTTAAGCGGGTTAAATAAGCTTCAATCTGCTGATCCCTCAAAGGTTGCAGACAGACTGCTCCCCGCATCTCCAGAATTTGCTCACCAGCTTTGTATTCTTCTTCACGACAGCAGACCACAATTTGAGGAACATCTTTGAGAAACTGATTTAATTGCTGAACACATAACCTCTGCCGCTCTAAACCCAATTCATCCAAACCATCCAGCAGAGGTAACAACTGACCGGTTTGAATCCACTCCTGAGTAATCTCTTTGCGGAGATTATAACGAAACTTTAAATTAGCCGCTAACCATTCAGCAATGGGCTGCTTGTTATCTTTCCAATCCGAAAGTTCAACTATAATTGGAATTGGTTGGTTTTCCTGCTGCTGGGCACGTGTAATTAAATCCTTGGCCAAATCCAACAGCATGGTGGTTTTTCCAGAACCGGGCGCACCAAGAATCAACAGTTTCCCAGCAATATCTTCTTGGTTAAATACCTCAATAACCTTTTGACCTGGTTCAGAGTCTGTAGTTACTCGACGAAACGTGAGCAACTGTTTCCACCATGGAGGAGATTTGCTAGGATTGACAGTAATTTTTTCTGGACGACCCACTTGCTCTGTTTTGTCTGCCATTACCAACTGAATCAAGTGGTGATTGTGCAGGGAGTCATCAAGGCCCATGTTAACTTCAGCTGCCATTGCTCCCAGCAAATCCCTGCGCCATCGCTGTAACTTTACCTTTGGAATCTGTCTAGAGATTTGAGTTTTCTTTCCTGGCCTAGTTGTCAGCAAATACCCAATTGTAGGTAAGGCGAAGAAGTAACCAATACCTAAAATCCAGTACACTTGTTGGAACCAATCGGTATCCTGTTCTGCTAATTTTTGAGAAACTAAATTTTCTGCTTGATGAGCTAAGAATACATAAACTATTACGCATACAGCAATTATTATAATTTTGCGCAAGAGAGTTTTTGGCTGCTCAAAGCGATTGTTCAAAAGTCCGAGAATACAGATAAGTAGTCCTAGTAGTAACTGGAGTAGTCTTTGAAGGACGTTGGGATTGGTCAGATATTCAGCAAGGTTCATCTCTGAAGTTACCTCTGTTTTATCACTCTATGAATGTTTAACAAATTGCTATCGATATAGCCAATAAACAATCAAATAGTTAGATCGCACTCAAAGTCCCCCTTATTAAGGGGGATTTAGGGGGATCCCTTTGTAGCTTATGGAAGATATAATGGCTATAAAACCTCTAAGGATATTTTTATGAACGCAGAGTTTACCGCCATCATTGAGGCAGCAACAGAAGGGGGATATTGGGCGATTTGTCCTGAAATACCTGGTGCGAATGGTCAAGGAGAAACGGTTGCAGAAGCTAAAGAAAGCTTGAAAAATGCAATTAAATTGATTTTTGAAGATCGTTTAGCTGATAGTCGTCTAGGATTACCCAAAGAAGCAATCGAGGAGACAATTTCTATTTCCATTCCATGAAACGTAAAGAATTAGAAAAAAAGTTACGTAAGCATTCAGCCGTCAGCCGAAGGCCTTTGGCCACGCTACGCGAACAGCTGTCAGCTAATAGCTGATTGCTGATTGCTGATTGCTGATTGCTTACCTATATTATTCCAAGCTATTACCATCATCGAGCAATTGCTGAGGATTTTCCAGTTCCAATAGGTCTTCTCGATTGACAACTTCATCACTAATTTCAAGGATAGTATCTGGGGAGGAACGCTGGTTGTTGAACATAGTTCTTCCTGTGTTAAATCTATTGCTTCCTTCCTGAAAGAACCGTTTACTACTATTTGTATTACCAAATAAGCCAGAGACATGTTGGTTCAATTGGAAGTCACAGCGAAATGGCTGAGCCTGGACATTAGAGGTGATGCCAAAAGTTAAGGAAACAACTGTCAAGGCTAGGGTTTTCTGTTTCCCAAACCTGGTAAGGATATTAGTTCGGCTTAGATTCATGATATTATATTAATTTTAAGCACCTACTAAAATAGAATCCAAGTATTTTGCTACAAATTCCGGAATCTAGTCATAAAAATACAAATTCAAGTCAGGTGGGCAAAGTTATCTGATCTAGAAGAGTAATTTGAACGCAACGGTTTTTGCCCACCCTACAAGCTAATCCTCTACTTATATTGAATCCAAATATTTTGCTAGCAATTCCGGAATATAGTCATAGCCATCTACGCCAATGACAGGAATAATTTTTGACCGTTGCTGTGCCAAAAGGGTTTGGAAGCCTTCTTGCCCCATTTGTCCTTGCAAAATACTTAACAACCCAGCTGGTTTGCGCCAATCTTCAGACCCAATTTGCTCTAATAGATAGGCTCCTAAACTAGCGGTATAAATCACTTTCTGCCAATCTTGCTCGCTGTAGCAAGCTTGGGCTAGGTAGGCCAAATTCACCCCTTGTAAGTACAAATCCCCAGAAAATTGGGCGGCTTGCCAGCCTTGTTCTAAAAATGCGATCGCTTTTTGATACTGCTCGACCACTACATGGGCAATTCCCAAACTACTGAAACACAAAGCTTTACTTTGCCCAACTCCATAACTCCCTGCTGGAGAATCCCCTAATCGTTCTAACAATAATCGACCTTGTTCTAGATAGTTAATAGCACTCTCATACACTTCTAGTTCTGCTTGTTGGCTATCCTGAGCTTGAAACACTTCACTGTAGCCGAAATTCACTAAAGCATTAGCTTCCCCTAACCGGTCTCCAGCTTGACGAGCGAGTATTAATGCTCGTTGACTATAGTTAATGGCATCAGCATAATTCTCTTCCTCGACACAAATCCGACTGAGGTGATTGAAATTGGCAATTTCACACAGTTTATCCCCAGCCTCACGGGCAATCTCTAAAGCTTCCTGATGGAAGCTATTGGCTTGGTCATAGGCTCCTTGGGACCAAAGGGAATAACCCAACAAGGTTAGAATCCGGGCTTTCTCCTCGGTTCGGTCTACTTGCCGCAGGGGTTCATCTAGGTAATTCAGGGCATCTTGGAGATAGTTGCCGCTAAAGTTAGCAAACACCCCACCGTAGAGAGGGAAGTAGTCCCGTTGGGCAAAAGTGCGCAGAATTTGCAGACAAACCTGAAAACAACCATTTGCTATGGCATTTCCGTAGCTACTAATTGCTGTCTGGTTCAAAACATTAGCTAACCTAGACCAAATGACAGCAAATACGATAAAGGTAGAAATCGATAACTTTGCTCCCATCTTGGAGTCATATACCATTTTATCGAACCAATTCACCAGTCCTCGCTGCAAGCACTGGAGAATCACAGCCAATTCCACCCAAGCTTCTAGTTCCAAACTCGGTTGAGTATCTGCCCATTCATGGAAGGATTGATTTAGCGCTAGAGTTTCAAATAAAGACTGGGGTAACGGGCTATCGACCTTTTTCGCCCACAGCCCCCAAGGGCCACGCTGTTCCGGAGTCCCCTCAAATCCCAGTGAGCCTCGACTTTGGTCATAAATCCAACTGACCAGATAATCTTCCAAGCGTTGCCAAGAGGCCAAACCTGCCGTAATCCCAGCGGCCAGTTGTCCAAGGTCTGTAGCAGTATCAGATTCAGAAGCTTGT
The DNA here is from genome assembly GCF_982860115.1 of Moorena sp. NCBI lineage: Bacteria > Bacillati > Cyanobacteriota > Cyanophyceae > Coleofasciculales > Coleofasciculaceae > Moorena > Moorena sp. Next base: position 14,175 of record NZ_CEYLVT010000125.1, on the reverse strand, counting down.
TGTGCCTGTTGCTTTAGGGGTTTAGCCAGGCTCGCCAGTTGTTGTAACGTCAGGGGTGGCTGTTGATTGGGGTCAATCACTCGCAATAAAGCCGTAAAGCGCTCAGCCGGTTCAGCAGTAGTAATGGATTGAATAGCGCTAGTGATAGTTTCTGAAACTCGGTTTTCTTCCTGCCACTGTTCCCATTCACCACGAATCGTATTAAGCGCCCTGAGTTTCCGGATTGCCTTGGCTTGCTTCAACTCACTTTTAGGATTATCTACTTCTGCCTGAGTCATATCGAAGCGCTGATCAAGGCAACGTTCAAAAATTTCCCCAGTGCCAACCGTAACCCCCTTGACCAACATCTGATAGACCTGGGATTTAGAACGGATCTTCCCCTTCAGGGTAGTTTTGACAATGTCATCGATTAATTCAAAATAGCGATCGCTTAATCCCATCTCGTTAGACATAACCTTTTGCCTGATCAGTGCCCACTTTTCTCAAAAATAGCTCAAAATCAGAATAGACTTCTGGCAGGTCTAGTTAACCGTCAACATGATTCGGCAATTTGACGGTAAACAAAGTCCCCTTACCCAACTCAGACTTAACTTTGATCGTGCCTTGATGAGCTTCGAGAATTCGTTTGGAAAGATATAGTCCTAAACCACTACCTGAGCGTTTGTGGCTACCCTGGCGAAACCGTTCAAACAACTGTTTTTGGTCTTCTGGGGATATACCAAAACCAGTATCTTCCACCTCAATCACCACCCACGACTGATGCCCTTCACTAGTCTTGGGACTATTCCTCAGACGAACGGTCACAGAACCGTTGTCAGTGAATTTAATCGCATTTCCCAGCAAATTGGTGAACACTCGGTGCAGTTCTAAGCGATCGCTCATCACTATCGAGTTAAGCTGCTTCGCGGTCTGATACTCCAAAGACAGTTTTTTATCACGAGCTAGGGCAGACAGTTCTTGGATGACTTCCTCAATAACCTGTTGCACAGGAATCGCAGAGAAAGACAAATACTTCCGACCGGCTTCATAGCGATAGACTTCTAGTAACGTATTCACCATAGTCAGCAAATTGCGGTTACTGCGAGTCATGGTGATTATGGCTTCGAGCACTGGGGGTGGAATTTCTCCCAAAGCTCCCTGCTGCATAAGGTTTAGGATGCGATCTGCTGCTACTAAGGGGGTGCGCAAGTCATGGGTAAGCCGAGAGACAAAATCTTCTCGTTGGCGAGCAATTTCGTCCCGTTCATCCACACTATGTTTCAGGCGCAAAAGCGATCGCACTCTGGCCAGCAATTCATCCACTTCTACGGGTTTACGAATAAAATCATCCGCCCCCATATCCAGTCCTTGGACCACACTCGGATGATCATAAGCGGTGATCAACAAAATTGGTATAAACGGTAACTTGGGATTGGAGCGGATGCGCTTGGTTACTTCAAAGCCATCCATTTCTGGCATCATTACATCCAATAGCACCAATTCTGGCGGAGACCTCTCTATTTGCTCTAGGGCTACCCGACCATTCTCTGCCAAGGTAATCTCGTACCCTTCTTCTTCTAAAAGCGTCTGCAGTAGAAACAAGTTGTCAGGGGAATCATCCACAGCCAAAATCTGATCTTTTTTGGAAGGGCGAGTTAGAGGTAAAGCATTCATTGAATCATTTCGTTGGTAAGTCAGAAGTGGAAACCCCTGTCATTCATGTATAGGGAGCGGGTTAATTAGGTTGGTCGGCAAGCCATTGCACACAGCCCCTCAGCAACTTCCCCCTTACACAAACAGCAGCCTGAGTTCGCTTCATTATGGCAAATTCCCTTTACAGGCAAAGATAAAATTACCCATAGCCAAGGTCGTTGAAACCCTTAGGGATTAAAGGCTTAGTCCAATTCTTGATTTTCCTTGTTTCTCACCGTCACTATGCAGGGCGTTTCAATTTTTGTAAACTGGAAGGAATGGTTTGAGTTTAGACTTAATTTTTTGTAAATTATTCTGGTAACCTATGTGCGACTATGGTAAGATCAGCAGCTTATAAAGCTACATTTGCTGCACCAGTCAAAGCTCCTGAACGCTCTGGTCAAGTTACCCGAAAACCTTATCCCAACTATAAGGTAATTGTGTTAGACGATGATTTTAACACGTTTCAGCATGTTCACGACTGTCTGGTCAAGTATATCCCTGGGATGACAAATGATCACGCCTGGGAACTCACTCATCAGGTTCACAACGAAGGTCAAGCCATTGTTTGGGTCGGTCCCCAGGAACAAGCGGAACTTTACCACCAACAGCTTTCTCGTGCTGGCTTAACCATGGCTCCCTTGGAGGCTACATAGTATTATGAGCCAACCCAAAGACGGCAGACTGGTTTGGAATCACTCTACCCACATTCAGGGTCTCATTCCAGTTCTCCAACGACTCACAGATTACCCAGGTATTCAAACCATTACCCCTGCTGTCCTTGGGCGGGCAAGAAGTCACTGTCCTAAATTACAGTTAAAAGTATCAGTGCCAATTCGTGGGGGATTCAAGGTGATTGCTAGGTCTGGTAAAAGCTTTCAAGAGGTGTTCATCCTCACCAACTTGACTAAAGTGGAATTAGAAAAAGCGATCGCTCAATCACTAAAACGATAATAATTCTATATTCTACATTCTTCATTCTTCATTCTTCATTCTGATTCCTCACACGCCCCAATACTGACCCAAGTGCTGGAACCATCATCCCAATGCTCTTTTTTCCAAATCGGAGCATTATGCTTCAAGGTGTCAATAGCATACTTACAAGCGGCAAAGGCTTCTGAACGATGAGGACAGCCAACAGCGACTAACACGCTAACTTCCCCAATAGTTAAGCGACCGATGCGATGATGGATTACCACCCGATTGACATCAGACCATGAGGCACGAATCTGGGCAGCAATTGAGGAAAATACCCGTAATGCCATGGGCTCATAAGCCTGATACTCTAATGCTACCACTGGTTTCCCATCAGTCTTATTACGGACTGTGCCACTCATCATCACCACAGCTCCATTCGCGGGATCATCAGCAAGGGTGTAGATTTCTGATACGGATAAGGGAGCGATGGTGATCGAAAAACTATCTACCGTTTGCTTTTCAGGGATCTTGGGCAAGGGGATCTTGGGCAGGGGAGTCATTAGTGGAGAATTCCAAGAAGTGTTAAGATTAGTAACAGGCTAAGCTACAGTTTATATATAGTTGATTTATATTTACTGGTTGGATTTAATCAATACCCAACCCTAGTGCCATGATCCAATTTGTTTAAAATACTTTACAAATTAGGAGCAGGTGCTATAAAGTCAGATAATATACCTAAATAATATTATTAAATCAGAAGTTTTTTTCTCTGACAAAGGCACTCAAGACATTGTCTAGGGCTATTTCTCGGTCGCCCACAAACATGTGGTGCCATCAATCAACTGATGCTACCTATCCTTAACGTCAAGGTAATTCAAGTCAAGCTCATCGTAGCTGATCAGTGATCAGTCTTATCGTTTTGAGCAACAGCTAACCTAGGGCTGATCATAACTAGGGCTGGTCATAACCCGTCTGGAGATTATTTGATGGCAGCAGGAGCAGAGGCTGATCAACCAAAAACCCTGGCAGCCCAAAACTATTATAAAAGAATTATTGATCCTGAGCTCCAACAGGCGTTTGATGATGTTACAGCATTAGCAGCACAAATTTGCCAAACGCCCATAGCTGTGATTACCCTGATTGACAGTAACAGTCAATGGTGTAAGTCTACTCTGGGCGATTATGAAACGTCAATAAGTCAAAATACCTTTTTATCCAGCCATCGGATAGAGTCAGCTGAGGTATTGGTAGTTGAGGATACCCTAGCTGATCAACGGTTTGCCACTGATCCCTTAGTTACTGCTGAGCCTCATATTCGGTTTTATGTAGGAGTTCCCCTAATCACCTCATTGGGATACCCTCTGGGAACACTTGCGGTAATGGATCAAGTTCCAAAGCAACTTCAGCCACAACAGTTAGCGGGATTACAAGCCTTAAGTCGTCAACTGATAAGCCAACTGGAGCTAAAACAACAGTTAGCGGATTTACAGCAGCCTCAGGGAGAAAACCAAGGTCTTGAAAATGAATTACCCCAGGTTGACCAAGAACTCCTGGATTTTTTAGAAAATGGCTGCGTTGGTCTCCATTGCGTGGATAGCAATGGCATCATCCTGTGGGCTAATCAAGCCGACTTAGACCTGCTGGGTTACAACGCCCAGGAGTATATCGGTCACCACATTGCTGAATTTTACCCCGAGCAAGAGGTCATTGACGATATCCTGGCCAGACTAACGGCTAAAGAAACCTTAAAAAACTACGAAGCCAGACTCTTGTGCAAAGATGGCTCGATTCGCCATGTCCTGATTAACTCCAATGTCCTCTGGAAAAATGGCAAATTCGTCCATACCCGATGTTTTACTCGTGACATTACTGAATGGAAACAGATCCAGGAAGAACGTGATCGCTTCTTTGAGCTCTCGATAGATTTGCTGTGTATAGCCGGTTTCGATGGTTACTTTAAGCGCTTGAGTCCGTCCTTTACTAGCACCTTGGCTTACACCGAAGCGGAACTAACCAGCACCACGTTTCTCAATTTTGTCCATCCAGATGACCGAGCAGCAACTAGGGCAGAAATGGAACAATTGGCGAGTGGCATCCCTACTGTCTATTTCGAGAATCGCTATCGCTGTCACGATGGGTCTTATAAATGGCTAGCTTGGGCTGCAAATCCCGTAGTTAAGGATGGTTTAATTTATGCGATCGCACGGGACATTACCGAGGCCAAACAAAAGCAAGCCAGCCTCGAAGAGAGTGAAGCTCGCTTCCGGATGATGGCTGATCATGCCCCAGTGATGATCTGGATGTCAGGCACTGATAAACTTTATAACTTTTTCAATCAGCTTTGGTTGAACTTCACCGGTAAGACCCTCGAACTGGAATTGGGCAAGGGCTGGGCTGAAGGGGTGCATCCTGATGACCTAGAGCGCAGCTTCAAGACCTATATATCCGCCTTCGACGCCAGAGAAAATTTTCGCATGGAGTACCGCTTGCGACGTAGGGATGGGCAGTATCGTTGGATATTAGATATAGGCACTCCCCGATTTACCCCCAATGGGGACTTTGCCGGTTACATTGGTTCTTCCATCGATATCACTGAGCGCAAACAGGCGGAAGAGGCCCTGGGTAGACAGGCTCTGATTGTTGAAAGTATCTTCGATGGGATCATAATCACCGACTTAGCCGGTAAGGTAATTGATTGGAATCCTGCCTCCGAGAGAATATTCGGCTACACCAAAGCTGAGGTCTTGGGTAAAACTGCAGCGATTCTGCACCGACCGGAAGAGGCGGCTGTTCTGACCGAGCAGATTATCCAGGAGATGACCAGGTCGGGACGTTGGTCTGGGGAGATTCACTTTATTGGCAAAGATGGCAGGTGTGGGGTGTGTGAAACCGTGGTAGTACCTCTGTATGATCAGGAAGACAATATCGTGGCAACCATTGGTCTTAACCATGATATAACCGAGCGGGAGCAAAATCAGCAGGAATTGTATCAGAGCGAGGCTCGCTATCGCGCTATTGTCGAAGATCAAACCGAACTCATCTGTCGTTTCCGTCCTGATGGAACTCTGACCTTTGTCAATGGTGCCTACTGTCGCTATTTCAGCAAGTCAGAGGAAGAGTTGATTGGGCAACGGTTTTTGCCATTGATTCCCGATGAGGATCTCAAAAAGCTAGAACATTGTATTACGTCTCTAAGGCCCGAGAATCCCGTAGAAACGGTTGAACACCGGGTGATTATGCCCACAGGAGAGATTCGGTGGCAGCAGTGGAGCGATCGCGCCATCTTTAATGAGCAGGGTCAATTGATTGAGCTTCAGGCAGTAGGCCGGGACATCACTGAACACAAACAAGCAGACGACCAACTTTTGCAAAAGTCTCAGGCATTGGAAACCTTCAGTAACAACCTCAAACACCTACATCGGCTGAATACCACCAATTACCAAAACTTTGAGTTGCTGTATGCTGACTATCTGGAGACGGGATGTGAAATTTTAGGCATGCCCACTGGCATTATTAGTCAAATACACCTTAATTCCTACACTATCCTGTCGGTCAGGTCTGATCTAGAAGCATTAGTAGCTGGTTCAGAGTTTGAATTAAAAGATACCTATTGTGCTGTAGTCGTTCGCGAAAAAAAGACCATTGCCTATACTCATGTAGGTGAGATAGCACTGATGCACGCTCACCCAGTCTACCAAACTCTCAAACTTGAGTCCTATATCGGGACTCCTATATTTGTCTATGGTGAAGTCTACGGCTCCCTGAATTTTTCCTCAACCCAGGTAAGAGAAACGGATTTCCAGCCTCACGAACGGGAAATTGTAGAATTAATGGCTCAAAGTCTTGGTCGATTAATTGCAGCTCATCAAGCGGAAATAGAGCGCCAACAGGCAGAAGCTGCACTGCTAGAGAGTGAATCGACCCTGCGTAGTTTCTTCAACAGTTCCGCACTATTGATGGGGGTCGTGGAACTTTTGGATGATGACATCCTGCATATTTCTGATAATAAAAGTACGGCGGATTTTTTCGGGACTACACCCGAGGCCATGCAGAATCGGTTAGCCAGTGAGTTGGGGGCACCCAAAACTCATATCCGTCGCTGGATTATCCATTACCGAGAAAGCCAACAAAGCAATCAGCCTATTTCCTTCGAGTATGATCACACCACTGAAACGGAGACCCGGTGGTTAAGCGCCACTGTATGCCCAATTCCCGAGACAAGCACTGCTCGCCCCCGATTTTCCTATGTGGTGGATGACATTACTGACCGTAAGTTAGCAGAGCAAGAACTCCAGCGCCAAAATCAGCGGACGCAATTGTTTTCAGAAATTACCCTGAAAATCCGCCAGTCTCTACAACTGGAGCAGATTTTGCAAACGGCGGTTACAGAAGTGCAACAATTTCTCAAGGCTGACCGAGTTGTACTGTTCCAACTGAGTTTTGATGGGTGGGGGAAAGTGGTTCAAGAAGCCGTAGTACCTGGTTGGCCAATCATGCTCGGACAAAGCATCGAAGATCCTTGCTTTCATGAAGAGTACCTAGACCAGTATCGTCAGGGAAGGGTTAGCAACATCTGTGACATAGAAAACTCTAATATCGAACCTTGCCATGTCGAAATGCTGCAACAGTTTGGGGTAAAAGCTAACTTAGTGGTGCCAATTCAGCAACAAGACCAACTTTGGGGTTTGTTGATTGCCCATCAGTGCGCCAATCCACGACAATGGACTAACTTTGAAAGTGAATTGTTGCAACAACTGGCGGACCAAATTGGTATTGCCTTAGCTCAAGCCCAGCGTTTAGGAACAGAAACCCGTCAGCGTCAGGAACTTGCCCGTTCTAATGCGGAACTGCAACAGTTTGCCTATGTCGCATCCCATGACCTGCAAGAACCCCTGCGCAAGATTCGGGCATTTGGCGATCGCCTTCAGACCAAGTATCATGAACAATTAACGGAGCAGGGGCAGGACTACCTCAAACGGATGCAGAATGCCGCAGAACGGATGCAGGTGTTAATCAATGACTTGCTTAGCCTTTCCCGGGTGACCACTAAGGCCAAACCTTTGGTTGCCACTGACCTAGCTGAAGTGGTGCAAGAGGTACTCTCTGATTTAGAACTACTTATCCAGCAATCTGGTGGCGTAGTGGAAGTCGGTGAACTACATACTATTGAAGCTGATCCCCTGCAAATGCGTCAACTGTTGCAAAACCTGATCAGTAACGGACTGAAATTCCGACCAGAGCAAAGAGGTAACGTCGTTAAAATCTATACTCAACTGCTTCAGGAAAGTGTTCCCTTAAGTTATGGAGGCACAACCGTTCATGAGCGTTGTCAGATCATAGTCGAAGACAATGGTATTGGGTTTGACCCCAGGTATAGCGATCGCATTTTTCAAACCTTTCAACGGCTCCATGGTCGCAGCGACTATGAAGGAACCGGCATCGGTCTAGCTATCTGCCGTAAAATTGTGGAACGTCATAATGGTAGCATCATGGCAAATAGCACACCAGGACAGGGGGCTAGGTTTATTGTTACGGTGCCGATTAAACAAAGTTGAAGGGTTAAGGTTGAAGGTTGAAGGTTTAAGATTAAAGGTTTAACGTTTAAGATTTAAGATTAAAGGTTTAAGGGTAAACGTTAAATAATGAAAACATACTAGTAGTTGAGTGACTAATCAATAAAATACTTCAAATTTACCCCTTTATACTTCATAACTCCTTCATAATTCCTTTATAATTCCTTTATAATTTTTGGTCGAGGAGATAATGCTTAGTGAATGAAAGCCGAAATCCCGTGGTAATTTTAATGGCAGATGATGATCCGGATGATTGTCTGTTGGCAAGAGAGGCTCTCTTAGAGAGTAAGTTGACCAATGAGCTATACTTTGTCAGTGATGGCGAGGAATTGATGGATTATCTGTATCACCGTGGTAAACACAGGCAGGCGAGTAGCTCCCCTCGTCCAAGTTTAATCCTACTGGATTTAAATATGCCGAAAAAAGATGGTCGTGAGGCCCTCAGAGAAATTAGGGCTGATCCTAATCTACGAGTTATACCAGTTGTGGTGCTGACTACTTCAAAGGCTGAAGAAGATATCTATCACAGTTATAACTTAGGAGCAAATTCTTTCATCGTTAAGCCTGTCACCTATAGTTCCCTAATTGAAGTGATGCAAACGTTAAAAAAGTATTGGTTGGACATCGCGGAATTGCCCCCCGAAGGGAATAAATAGACTGCCATGAGTAAATGCTCACAACCGAAATCTGAAAGTTCTGTAGTTTCTAGTGTACCACTAACGACTGATCCACTCAGGACTATTTCCAAAACCGACTCTCATCAATGTTCGTTGATCACAAACCTGGGAAATTGCTTACCCAAATCAGAAGTAAGAAACCACTCTCGACTAATTTCCAAATCAGAAGTTAGAAACCACTCTCGACTAATTTCCTTCCATTCCTTTGGTGCCAGACCAATGTACAACCCTTTGGTTAACGTATTACTCGTTGATGATGACGAAGATGACTATATTCTAACTCGTGATTTACTGTCGGAAAACCGGAGGGCTAGATTTAGCTTGACTTGGGTGGCAACCTATGCTAATGGCTTAGAAATAATTGCTCAGAACCAGCATGATGTTTATCTACTGGACTACCGTCTTGGTAAGCATAATGGACTTGAACTCCTGCGTGAAGCCATTGCCAGGGGGTGTACAGCACCGATTATCCTCCTAACTGCTCAGGGAGACCATGAGGTTGACATGGAAGCCATGAAAGCTGGGGCAGCAGATTACCTGGATAAGAGTCAGCTCAGAGCACCTTTACTAGAGCGTTCCATCCGCTATGCCCTTGAGCGCCAGCAAGCCCAACAAAAAATTCGGGAACAAGCTGCGTTGTTGGATGTGGCAACCGACGCCATTCTGGTTCGGGATCTAGACAATACTATCTCATTTTGGAATAAAGGGGCAGAGTCTCTATACGGTTGGCAGGCAGCAGAAGTGATTGGAGAAAAAGAGCATCTACTCTTGTACCAACAAGCACCACCTGAGTTAGCCGAGGCAGACCAAAGTGTTGCTAAAACAGGGGAGTGGTATGGTGAGTTGGAGCAAGTCACCAAAGATGGCACGGAAATCATTGTTGAAAGTCGCTGGACTTTGGTGCAAAATCCTCAGGGACAGGCCAAATCAATCTTGATTGTCAATACTGATATCACTCAGAAGAAACAACTGGAAACCCAGTTTCTCCACGCTCAGCGCATGGAGAGCATTGGTACTTTAGCTGGGGGCATTGCCCATGACTTAAACAATTTATTAGCTCCTATTCTAATGTCCGCTCAACTGTTGCAACTCAAAATCTCAGATCAGCGGCATTTGCAACTCCTAAAAACTGTAGAGAATAATACTAGGCGGGGGGCTGGTTTAGTCAAGCAAGTTCTATCGTTTGCTCGGGGTGTTACAGGTCAACGAACGGTTTTGCAAGTCAGGCATTTGATTCGGGAAATTCGCCACATTATCCAAGAAACATTTCCCAGATCCATTGAACTGTCTACGGATATCGACCCTAATCTTTGGTCTGTATCTGGAGATGCCACACAACTGCACCAAGTTTTGATGAACCTCTGCATCAATGCTCGTGATGCTATGGTTGATGGTGGAACCTTGAAATTGTCTGCCCAAAATATTTTTTTAGATCAAAACTATGCCAGGATGCATATTGATGCCGATGTGGGTTCCTACATTGTGGTGACCGTTGCTGATACTGGCATTGGTATTCCCTTGAAAATACAGCCGAGAATTTTCGAGCCATTTTTCACTACCAAAGAAATTGGTCAAGGTACAGGACTAGGTTTGTCTACTGTCAGAGGTATTGTTAAAAGTCACGCCGGTTTTGTGAATGTGTATAGTGAAGTGGGCGTAGGTACTCACTTTAAAGTATATTTGCCAGCAGTAGAACACTCCCCAATTCCTGTCGAGGAAGAACTAAAACTACCGACAGGAAACGGTGAGTTGATTTTAGTGGTAGATGACGAAGCCGCTATTGGTGAGATTACCAAGACTTCCTTAGAAAACTATGGCTATAGGGTGATGACTAGCAGGGATGGTAAGGAAGCGATCGCACTCTATAGGCAACATCAGGACGATATTAGCTTGGTGCTGATGGATATGATGATGCCGGTTATGGATGGACCAACAACCATCCTTCGATTGCGAGACATTAACTCCAAGATCAAAATTATTGGCATCAGTGGGTTGCCTATCAGCGATAAAGTCGATGCGGCGGCTGAAGCTGGGGTTAAGACCTTTTTGTCAAAGCCTTACACCGCTAAGGAATTATTGCAGGCTATTAATCGTGTGCTTAAAGGTCATTAATTGTTAATTTTTATATAGCAGTTCTCAATTTGGTTAGTTGTGTAAGCATTCAGATATCAGCTATCACCTGAGCCGCTAAAGATGGTGCTACTTGAGGTAATTTTATTCATATTCTTAATAGCTTTTGCCTTTAAAAATTGAGTAAAACTTGACTAAAACGTGACGATTACAGGGGCATGGTCGCTAGGTTTCTCTAGTTTTCTCGGTTCTATGTCAATGGTACAACTAATCGCTTGATTGTAAAGATTGGGGGTTAGGTAGATATGGTCAATGCGCCAACCCCGATTACCCCGAAAGGCACGGGTGCGATAGTCCCACCAACTAAAATTCCCCCCTTCTTTGGTAAATTTGCGAAAGGCATCTGCTAAACCTAGATCTAAGACAGATTGTAGGGCAAGACGTTCTACTGGGGACGCCATGATATGCTTTTCTTTGCCTTTAGGATCATGGATATCCCGGTCTTCTAGGGCAATATTAAAGTCCCCACATACACAAAGTTCATGGGACTGTTGTTCTAGGATACTGTGTAAATAGTCCCGCAGTATCTTCAGCCAACGTAGCTTGTAGTCATACTTCTGACTGTTCACCGAAGACCCATTGGGAACATAGAGGTTAACAATGCGGACCCCATCTACTGTAGCGCTAATCACTCGCTTTTGTTCATCTAAGTCCCCGACCTGAGCTGTATCCAACACCGCAGCAAAGCCAGTAGTTACTTCTGTGGCTGGTTTCCGGCTAAAGATGGCTACACCGTTATAGGATTTTTGCCCAGAAATATAAAGGTAATACCCCAATTCTTCAAAAAGCGATCGCGGAAACTGGGCATCGACTACTTTAGTTTCTTGCAGGCAAAGCACATCTACTTGGGTACGTTGCAACCAATCTATTACTTGAGCTTGGCGACTCCGAATTGAGTTGACGTTCCAGGTAGCGATTTTCATGAGTCCTACAGTGATTAGATTTAGTCCAGAACAGACAGCAACTACCTCTACGCCAGCGTTGGGGAGCAAGATATATATGCCTTCTACTCAGACACGAAAACAAGACTACCATAGTTTTAAACAGGCTAGTTTAACAGTAAAGGAAGAGATATCACGTCGGACAGATTATAGTAAACCCCTTCAACTAATTTGAAGGGGTTGATTACAGTGTTTGATAACAGTTGATTAGGAGCTTGAAGTTTTTTTTAGTAATGGATAATCGGGCTTTGGGTAATTTATCATGTTACCTGTTACCTCGTAACTTGGCCCTGTATAAATTGGTGTTCTGCCACCAACCTCGCTAACTCTGGCAACAAAGCCAAATTACGAGGTCGCTGGAGACGATAGACACTACACTGATTGGCAAGCTGAGCGCACTGAAGAAGATGGGATGCTTTCTCAGAGTCAAATAAACTGTTTAGACGGGAGTGATGGCATAGTTCCATCACCGCCTCCTGACGTTTAAGACGCTTAATACTCAACTGTGAACCTGAAACCAGTACATAGATGCACCGGATTGGTAGTAGCGCTTCGGTAAAATCCTGATTTAACCCATAGCCAGGTTTATTTAACTTCGGTAGCAGCAAAGCCAGCTTATCCTGGTCATATCCCAAAACTTTAGCTACTTCTCGAGTTAGTTTAATTTGAGGAAAGCTAGGAGCCACTTTCGCTGTCCCCTGATCCAATGTCACAGGTGCAACATCATCAGTGATGATTCTGTATCCCTGAGTGTGGAGTGCAGCAGCAATTGAAGACTTACCTTCACCGGAATTACCCAAGAAAACAACCGCACCACCATTAATATTGACTACACTGGCATGTAGCACCAACAATCCCCGCTGATAGAGCAAAATCGCCATCACAGTTCCCACTAGAGCCGTTTGAATGCGGCTCAGCCAGGCTCCTGCTGCGGGAATGATCGTAATCCTGTTTCCCCCCTGTACCAGAAACAGCCCTGTGTCTTTGAGATAAATCACCGCCTCTTCTGGACTCAACTGCAAAGCCATCGGCTGCTCGATAACTTCCTTTGGAATGTAGTCACTGATTTTGCGATTCGGCCACGCTACGCGATCGCATCCCGTATTGTAACTATTACTCTGAATGTGAATTGTAACATCACACTCTACTTCTGCTGGGATAAACTCTGGGATTGGTAGCGTTGACTGGATTCCCAAACCATAAGCAACATAAGAAAACAGCTTTTGCTTTTTGCCACCCAACCCTTTGCAATCTAGTGATTCGCTGTCAATTTTGGAAATATCGCCAACTAAACAGTTAGATATTGTCTGAGAGATTGTGCCATCCAAACTCATAATTAATTTCTCAAATAACTATTGCGCGTAGATGCAATCACAAGAAACTGATACAGTAGTTTCTTGACTCCCCTTGATGAGCCATTCCAGTTCACAAATTACCCTGGCATCAGTTGCTTAAGTCTAATTGTAGGGACGCAAGGCTTGCGCCCTAACTATATTTAGTTAAGTTGCGGTGCGACCCGTGGCGAATTTAATTACGGGTCAAGGGCACCGTTTAGCTATTCAGGTTTAGTAATTAGCTTTTTAAACTGATAATAAAGCAGCCTTGTGGATTAGGGATTTATCGTTAAATTTGACTAGTTTACAACCCAATAAGTTGCCAAAACTATCAAAGTCATGACTTACGCAATAAAAACCTAATACCAAGTATTTGAGTTTTAATGATACCCCTAATTTTCCCTTGATAAAGAAAAATTGTGAGGGTTATCATCAGCGATGCAGCGCGGTCTTGGGGAGCCAGTGCGCTCATGGGGGTTCCCCCCATGAGCAACTGGCGTGGTTTCCCCCATGAGCGACTGCATCAAGACAGTGATTTTACAGCTAGTACTGATTCCAAATACCATTCTAAATTTTGATTCACAGTCCATGGCTCATGAATCTAATGGCAGATTCTACCCTGAGTAGCATTTAGACTGTCTTAAATGGATTCAGATTGAGAATTTTAGCGCTTCAAATTAATTAAACTGTATCCTAATTAATCGATTTTTTCCACCACTACCTAAAATTTTAATAAAACTTAAATTATTTAATAAAAAAATATCTATAAAAATGAGTTAAAAATCTTAGCAATTATTAGAGTATTTACAAATCATTTGTAAACCTATCTGGTAATTTTTACTAATCAAAAAAACTCTGTATTCCTTACCACTGTTACTGGGGGGGCGACGAAACAGCCTGAAATGCTTGGTATGTAAAGTTTGTAGGATTT
>NZ_CEYLVT010000124.1:0-21759 GCF_982860115.1 Moorena sp. | reverse complement strand
AAACCTACCCCTGTGAGCTACTCCCTACTCCCTACTCCCTACTCCCTACTCCCTACTCCCTACTCCCTTTGCTATATAAATGACAAACTACGAAATCGAAACCCAAGAATGGTGGGTAGAACGTTGGAATGATTTACTCAATTCCTATCGCTTCAAAAAGCGTTTGGAACGGGGACGTATCTATGCCAAAGAAGGAAACATTCTCAGTATTGACTTCCTAGGACCACAAGTAGTCGCCAAAGTTCAAGGAACTGCTCCGGAGCCCTATGAATTAACCATTTCCATCGAACCCTTTACCGATGAAGACTGGAATTATGTGGTGCAAACCCTGGCAAGTAAAGCAATTTACTCAGCTCAGTTATTAGCAGGAGAAATGCCCCATAATATCGAAGAAGTATTTACTTCCAATGGTTTAAGTTTATTTCCCTTCACCCTCTCCGACGTTCGTTCCCGATGCAATTGCCCCGATCCCAAAAATCCTTGTAAGCATATCGCAGCAGTATACTATGAATTAGGCGATCGCTTCAGCGAAGACCCCTTTGTTTTGTTCCAGTTGCGGGGAAGCACCAAAGAACAAATCCTTGATGCCTTGCGTAAATTACGGAGTGGTCAAACAGGGGAAACGTCCGCCACAGAGCAGCCATCCTCAATCCCAAATCTCACTTCCGATGATCAAAACCCTGATCAAAACAGGGAAGAGGGGGAATCAGCAATCGGCGATCCTGAAACTTCAGTCAATATTCAGCAATTTTGGCAATACGATCAGCCCCTCGATTCTTCCCTCGTGGTAATTGCACCACCAACAGATAGTGGAACCGTCCTCGATGTCTTAGGAACAATTCCTCTAGGAGGAGCTGACCCTCGTGTGATGCAGTATCTCAAAGGAATTTATCAGATAGTCAGCCAGCAAGCTGTAATGTCAGCATTAAATCGAGATAGTTAATAGGGTAATAATTTATTTTCTGTTGGAAGTAATATACCTATGTAAGCTATCAGCTATCAGCTATCAGCTATCAGGTTTTTAATAAAACAATAAGCATTGGTTTAATCTGAGTTACCTCAGCTGAGGGCTGACCACTGACTGCTGAGGGCTGACCGCTTAATGCTCACAAGACTTCTGAGCAACACCCTTATACATATAGCCCATAACCTTAGGAAATTTTGGTTCATAAAACTCTTCTAACGTCAGAATCTGGAAGTGATTTTCAACCAGCTGTTTGATATTACGATTTAGATGGCAGCCATCCGCAATAATCTTTTGTAAAGGGGTCAAGCGATTTTGCCAAACCTGAACCTTAGACTCATCACTTATTCCATGCTCAATAAAAAAGAACTTTCCCCCTGGTTTGAGCACCCGATAAATTTCTTCTATAGCCTGATTTACTTTAGTAATACTGCACAATGTCCAGGTGCTAACTACACTATCGAAGCTATTATCAGCCATCGGTAAACTTTCACCATTTAGCACCCGAAAATCAACAGTAATTTCCGATTCATTAATACGTTTTTTAACTACATAATTCATCCCAGGATTAACATCAATAGTTGTCAGTTTTTGCAGGTGCTTGGGGTAATAACTTAAATTTAATCCTGTGCCAAAGCCAATTTCAAATACTTGCCCAGACACCTCAGATAAAACCTCTTGACGATACTTGGTTAATACCGGGTCAGACATAGCCCAGTCCATCAATCGGGGAAAAACCAACTCTGAATATACACTCATGATCCAATTACCTTGGGATAACCTTGAATTGGCACTCATTATCAATTATATATATAGCAGTTTGCGATTGGGTGAGGTACCAATTATTAGGTTTTAGGTTTTAGGTTTTAGGTTTTAGGCAATAGGCAATAGGCAATAGGCAATAGGCAATAGGCAATAGACAATAGGCAATAGGCAATAGACAATAGGCAATAGGCAATAGGCAATAGGCAATAGACAATAGACAATAGACAATAGGGAAAAAATCCTGTTTACCTTATTACTATGACTAACGCTATATAAATTATAGTATTAAAGATAAATATGAGCGTGCAGGCTACCGGGTGAAGTATGACAAGTATATTTGATTGGATTAATCAATTCCGAAATGCTTGGGGTGACAACTTCCAGGCGGTGGGTGATTTGGTTCTTTATGCCTGGATTATAAGTTTTGTCAATTTAGTCTTATGCGGGGGAGCACTGAACGAAAAGTTTGGTATCCAACCCCGCACTTGGCTTGGGCTAGTTGGTATTTTGTTTTCACCCTTCTTGCACAAAGACTGGAAACACTTGATCGGAAACACTATTCCGTTTGCGCTCCTTGGCTGTTGGGTATTGTTACGAGGAACCGATGATTTCTGGGTCGTGACCTTGGCGATAGTCTTGATTGGTGGTTTGGCTGAATGGCTACTTGGTTCACCTAACACGGTCTCTTATGGCGCAAGCGGTCTAGTTTTTGGGTATGTAGCTTTTCTGATCGCACAGGGGTATTTAGAAGGTAACTCCCTGTTAGTCATAGGTTCTATCGCTATTGGTGGTGTCTATGGTTTTACACTCAGAGGTTTATTGCCTGGTGAAACAGGGATCTCCTGGCAAGGACATTTATTTGGCTTCCTGGCAGGTATGCTTGCAGCCAGCAATCTGGACACGTTTCGGAATATGTTTCTGTAAGCAAAGATGGGGCTAAAGCTTAGACCTGATGAATTTACCCAGTTTTGAGCCTTACTGGTCAAGTGGCCTGGCTCCTGGCCGTAGATCCGGTAAAAAAAAATCCCCGCTAGCGGCCAGACTAGCGGGGTGTGCTTTTCTCTTTGTGTTCTCAATTATTATTATTGGCCAATCAAGTATGATTTGGTGTTGGTGTAATGTCAATTTTTGGTGTTATTTCATATAAATTTTTATAAACTTGCTTGTTTTGGTCGATCTAGTCAATCTGAGCATCAGGTGATCTCGATCAAAAAACTCCACTAGCCTGATACTAGTGGAGGCAGGGTGTGTTATTCGTCAACTTCATCGTAGATATCCGATGTTTGTGATCTGGTTTGCTTAATGTATGGTTTTGT
Organism: Moorena sp.; assembly: GCF_982860115.1. Classification (NCBI taxonomy): domain Bacteria; kingdom Bacillati; phylum Cyanobacteriota; class Cyanophyceae; order Coleofasciculales; family Coleofasciculaceae; genus Moorena; species Moorena sp. The sequence continues at coordinate 18,714 of NZ_CEYLVT010000124.1, read as the reverse complement.
GTTTGATTTAGTTGTTGCTCAGCAGAATCTGGAGTATAGTTTTTATTCATAATATTATACCATAGCATTAAAATATTGTGGCTGTCAAGGGCAAAAAATCTGGAAGATCAGTAAGTTATAGTAATAGTTGCCTAAACGTGACTATAATTCCCTAGGAGACAAATAGCCTTTTGTGCAGCACTTTCTGGTCAGGGATAACAAAAACGCTAACTTGAAAGACTTGAGGTATGTGAGGGAAAAAAAAATACCGAAAAGTCCAGAAGTGTCGAGCCATTAAAACCTTGACAACTTATGAAATCATGACTCCTGCATAACGTTAGTTATGTCCAAATTAGGTTATTTATACTGGTATTTAGACTGTTAAACACCACGATTATATCGTTATTCCCCATTACGGATTACCCTCTTACCCGTAGCAAAAACCGTAACTAATGGAACTGAATTATCCTGTAATGGTCATATTAGAACAGGGTATTAGCAACGGAGACGATCAAATGAACCATCAAATACTTAGTCGTATAGCCACTGTTATGGCAGTCAGCATCCTGCTTACAGGTATATTGGGGTGTGTGTCGGAAAAAACCAATGCCCTTGACCCTATGCCTAACTCCGAACCAAGGAAAGAATCAATTTCAGCTGACCAGCAACCAACTCTAGACGTAGATACCAATCTTGTAGACGCTAATACTAAATTTGGCTTCAAGCTATTCTCAGAAATTCTCAAGCAGGACACTAACAAGAATGTTTTTGTCTCTCCCACCAGTATCGCCATTGCCCTAGACATGGCTTACAACGGTGCCAGCGGCGAGACTCAAGAGGCTATGGCAAAAGTCCTAGAATTAGAGGGATTGAGTCTAGATCAACTCAATCAGGGGAATAACGCCTTAAAAGCTAGCTTGGAAAATGCTGACCCTGATGTCCAGCTGTCCATTGCCAACTCCCTGTGGGCTAACCAAGGCATTGACATCAACCCCAAATTTATTAAAAACAACCAGGAATTCTACAAAGCAGAGGTCACAGAACTTAATTTTAGTAGTGCCAAGGCTGCCAAAGAAATTAACCGTTGGGTCAAAAAGAACACAAATGGCAAAATTAAAACGATTGTCGAGCGCACTCAAGCAGATGATTTACTCTTCTTAATCAATGCCATCTATTTCAAAGGCAGCTGGACCAGAGAATTCGATAAGAGTCAAACGTCTGATCAAGCTTTTTATATCTCTGATGTAAACCAAAAGCAACACCCAATGATGTATCAGTATGGGAAGTATCAGTACTATGAAAATGATGACTTTCAAGCTGTAAGTATTCCCTACGGTAAAGAACGGCTGAGTTTATATGTTTTCTTACCCCGTGAAGGGAGCAGCTTGGCAGAATTTCAACAACAACTCACAGCGGAAAACTGGCTACAATGGATGAAAGAGTTTAAGTCGCGAGATGGGTCAATTCGGCTACCCCGCTTTAAATTTGAATACGATATTAAACTCAATAATTCCTTAAAAGCTTTGGGAATGGATGTGGCGTTTACCGATAACGCTGATTTTTCTAATCTGACCTCTGAATCAGCAGCCATTAGTCAAGTCAAGCACAAAACCTTTGTAGAAGTTAATGAAGAAGGCACTGAAGCAGCCGCTGCTACTTCTATCGGTATTGTTTCGACTTCCATTAGTATAGATCAACCATTTAATATAGTGGTTAATCGTCCTTTTTTCTGTACTGTTCGGGACAATAAAACTGGAGCAATTTTGTTCATGGGTTCGATTGTTGAACCGTAAGGTATTAGCTATTGGTTTAGTTTGAAGGTTGTTCGCCCTTGGTGTCCAGTGTAGGGTAGGTTAAAGCGTAAAAGCACCTCAAGTAGCGTGGCCATTCCCGTAGGGTGGCCCAAAGGCCAAAGCCTTTGGCTGATAGCTGTTGGCGTAGCCTGCGCTTCGCGCATATGCTTACGGAAAATTGTAAGTAACCAATTACCCATTACCGATTACCGATTACCCATTACCAGAATGAGTCTGCCTAACTGGATTACCTTTTCCCGCTTACTGGGGTTGCCCTTTATCTTATACTTCCTGAATCACCCAACTGACCAAAGCCGCTGGATTAGTTTAGGGATCTTTGTCCTTGCGGCTGGAACGGATTGGTTAGATGGTTATCTAGCTCGTAAACTGAACCAAATTACTGATTTAGGAAAATTCCTTGACCCGTTAGTGGATAAATTTTTGGTACTAGCGCCCCTACTAGCATTAATTGAGCTAGGTCAGGTACCCGCTTGGGGAGTCTGTTTGATTTTGGCACGGGAGTTAACGATCGCAGGTTGGCGAGTGAACCCCAAGTTATCCGGTAGCGCTAGCATACAGGGAGCCAATATCTGGGGTAAACTCAAAACCGTCAGCCAAATTAGTGCGATCGCACTTTTAATTGCACCAACTCCCGACACCTGGATCATCCCATCCCTAGTCCTTTTCTGGCTATCGGTGCTCCTAACCTTAATCTCTGGTTTAGTTTACCTGTTACCTGCTAATATCTGGTCATCAACGGCAAAATCCACGTCAGCTTGATCCCGACCTGAAGCGAGATAATCCTTCTCGAAAGAATCCTTCAGTCCCGAAAGCAAATCATACTCCGGTTGCCAGTTAAGTTCCGTCTTAGCCTTATGGATATCAGCAAAAAAGTGCTGTAATCGAAATGGAAAAGCCTTGCGCTTGCCAAAATCAAACTGCTTCGGGTCATAATGCACGAGCTTAACCTCATCAGCCGACTTACCACAGGCCATAGCACAGGTTCGTGCTAAACCATCAAAGGTGACATAGCGTTCCCCGGACACATTGTAAATTTTCCCAATCGCTTCGGGATTCCCCAGTACTGCGGCCATTGCCCTCGCCAAGTCCTGACAATGACCTAACTGAGTAATGTGCATGCCATTACCAGGGATGGGAATAGTGCGATCGCGAACAATCCGGTCAAAAAACCAAGCTTCAACATCATTATAATTTTGGGGACCATAGATATAAGTTGGACGAATCGCGGTAAATGGCACCCCAAGTTCTTGTAGGTAAGCCTCAGTATGATGTTTACCCTTGTGGCGAGAATTGGGATCAACTGGATCTCCTTCGAGATGGGGTAACTGGTCAGACTTTAAGTACACCCCAGCCGAACTCATATACACAAAATGCTGCACCCGGTCTTTAAAAATTTCCACTAACGGTTGAGTATCACTCAACTCCCGAGCATTATTATCGAAAATGCCATCAAACTCTTGAGACGATAACATTTCCTTGAGCTGATTGGGATCCTTGCGATCGCCATGAATCTGTTGGACTCCTGGCAGTGGCGCTGGCTTATTTCCCCGATTGAACAGCACCACCTCATGGCCCATCTCCACCAAAACCTTGGTTAAATAAACCCCAACAAACCGGGTACCACCCATGATTAAAATTCGCATGGTAACTAATTACTAAAAACTGTGATTCACGCTATGGATTAATCCCCTGTTCGCGTACTTTGTGCCTTCGTGGTTCCAAACTAAACCACCCATAGCATTGTCTTGATGCAATAGCGAGTGGGGGAAACCACGGCAGTCGCTCATGGGGGGAACCCCCAAGACCGCGCTGCCTTCCCAAGACCGCGCTGCATCGCTCCCAGGACTTGGAGAGTTGCTCTACTAGTAGGGGCACCTACTACCTAAAGGCGTTTGGTGCCCAGTTTTGGGTAAGTCCTGATTCTTTAAAGTCGCAACTGAGTCACAGCAATATTACCCGAAAAACACACATCCACATCAGTACCAGGAGCGCGATCGCGTTTGTCATACTCCCCCTCATAATAGTAGTGATCCCCCTCCACACGATACTTTGTCGGTAACGGTTGAGTACTCGGTTCACAAAATACCACCTCTGGCTCTGGTGAACCCGGTTCCAAGTGAGGTAAATTCACATTCCAGTAAGTACCAGCAGCAATCGGGCGATTCAACAAATCCGCCAACACCCTAGCTGTCCAACGACTAGCCACCTCCCAATTAATCACCCAAGGTTTTTTAATCCAGTGGGAAATCGCAATACCTGGTATTCCCTGTATCGCCGCTTCTCTAACCGCCGCCACTGTACCAGAAATGTAAACATCAACCCCCAAGTTACCGCCAGCATTAATACCTGACAGAACCCACTTTACCTCTGGTATAATATGTGATATTGCAAGGCGAGTACAATCGGCTGGGGTACTAGACACTGCATACTCATAGTTTGACCGACGTTGGACCTGAATCGGTTTATATGTAGTCACCTGATGGCCACAGCCTGAATGATGCTCCTTCGGAGCGATAATGACAAAATTACCGTTACCGTTGACCGCTTGCTCTAGTGCTTTAATTCCGGGAGCATCTATCCCATCGTCGTTCGTTAGGATTATAGTCATTCGTTTAGTCGTTAGTGGTTAATCATTAACAGCTGAGTATGGAAAACGATCTAATCCAAGCCAAACTATCAAGGAATATCGAAACCGTATTACAAACTTAAAGCCAATCATCTCAAATTGCTTGACCATATGCACGCTTATAATTCCTTTGGGTATAAACTTAGCATTTGGTTCAGCTATGGAGCTTCAGCTCTGATCTCCGTACAGCTAACAAGTTAATAGCTGCTGGCGCAGCCGGAAAGTAGCTCGCTCTTCTGACCGCTGAAAGTATAGCTGGGTTATAGCTACCGATGAGCAGGGATCTTACAACGTCAGCTCAAAATCTTTCAACCAACTGCTATGGCAAGTCAGGGATACATCTACAACCTTCAACCTATTGGCAAACCAGGATTATGAGTCAAAATAGCAACAATCAGCCATCTACCCACTCTCAGCCAACTGTTAATTTTACCGAAGAAGAGCTGCAAGATATCTTACGCTATGCTAATGAACATGGTATTAATCCTTTTATACTAGTTAAAGTCATTGCCCAAAATCGGAAACAGAAAATTGCCCAGGCTCACCAGAGGCAGATTCGGACCAGGGAAACCGTGTTTCAATAGAGGTTAGTGGACGGTAGCTAAAGTTTGTGTGAATTTGTTGGCGGTCAGCTTCTTTAACAAAAAGTGGTCGAGGTAATTTCCCTGCTACTCTATCCATAGTTAGGAAGAGTAAGCCAAAACACAATTTTTTTTACCCTATATCTTAACACTTCCAGAGAGTATCGGATATACTGAAATAGTAATGGTAAGGTCGATACCATTATAAAAATACAAACTAAGAAATAATTGACTATTAAATCCCTGATAAATGATGTTTGTAATTTAGATTCTGAGCCACAAGTTCAAAAAAACCGGTTAGTCAGGATTTTAAAATACAGTACGTTCCTTAACCCTATGGATAGTAAAAAAAAAAGTAACCGTTAGTTCAGGGCTAGTTCATTATGGTCAGAGATGGGCTGGTGCTATTAGAGATGCAATTCCAAATTGAACCTGGGGTTAAAACAACGGGAATAGCTAGTGTTAAAGATAGTATAGTCAAGTTGTTTGGGTCGCAGAATTAACTGATAGAGGGTTTTACATTCGGGATGCTCTAACTACCTTCTAGTCGTTAATAGGTTCATACTCTAGAAAAAAAAGACTCTCCTACTACAATCAAACATTTACACTCAACAGTCCATAGCTGATAGTATCATCAGTATTCACCCTTACTTACCTGTTGGTTGAATAGAGTTATTTTAATAGAATGTGCTTAACCACTATCACTGCTAGGCTTGTTGTGTCCAAGCACTCCCAGATCGTGACTACTGCGTATCATTACCTTCAATCTCAGCTTAAAGAACCCTAATGCAGACTACAGCTTATAGTGAGCTTTTCCCACTATTTAATACAGCTAGCCCAGAAACCTTAGAATGGTTTGAATCCATTGCGGTGGAGCATGAGTACCCGACCGACCGAGCTATCATCATGGAGGATGCTTGGGGTAATGCTGTTTACTTTATTGTCTCCGGCTGGGTTAAAGTACGACACTTACGCGGTGAAAACGATGTCACACTGGCAATTTTGGGTCGGGGTGACTTTTTTGGTGAAATGGCAATTCTTGATGAATCTCCCCGCTCAACCGATATCGTTGCCATGTCGAACGTGCGACTACTGACCATTTCTGCGCAACGCTTTATTCAAACTCTCTTTAAAGATCCCCAGTTGCACCATCGCATGTTACAACTGATGGTGCGGCGGTTACGTCAGAGCAATGTCCGGTTACAAAATCGCTATAAACCTCCAGCGGTTAATTTAGTCAATACTCTAGTTGGTTTGGCAGACAATTACGGTGAAATCACTGAAAAAGGCACAGAAATCTATAACATTTCCTATCAAGACTTAGCTGATATCACAGATATCAGTGTAGATGATACTACCAAAATTATGGAAAAGCTCGAGAGTAAGGGCTGGATTAAAGCTGACTCGGAGCAGCAAACTATGCGCTTGATGAATATCAAACAGCTAACTCAGCTGGTCAGACGAAGTAGCTCTTGACATCCTCCCACCGCTAAATCTCGCGATTATAGCGGGGGATTCCTAAACCTCACGATTTAAGTTTCTGCTTCATAGCAACAGCCTCCACCCTCAGGTGCGACCCGTGGCGAATTTAATTCGCCTACGGAAAGCGCACCTTAAGGGGTTTTCTGGTCTTACGCTCGCTCCACAGACTATCCCCGCAAGCCCTGCGGTTTTCATGTGTCGATTTTTGACAAAGTAAGTATTGATGTACTTTTTGATTCAAGGGTTGGACTTCCATTGCCCCATCCTCTTTTCCCGGTCTACCGATTTTGCTGCGCCGCCAGGTTACTGGACTTCGCTCGTATAGGCTGTCTGAATCCATCGTCTCGGGTGGGTCATTGACCTTTCTAATTCTAGCACATTTATCGTTAAAGACGCAATTCCTGAGGGGCTGTGTGCGGACGCAGGTTCCGCACTTTATACGCCCCGTCTCTCGTTATACCCGTAGGGTTAGCAAGAGAGGAATTGCTCTTAAGGATGAGGCACGGTTAGCTCTAGGTGCTACCTCCGCTACAAGGGAAGCGTGGGTTATGGGACTAAGGTTCCTAAAACCGACATTCCTTACTACTCACCACATTGTGTAGTTGTAAAAGATTACGAATTTTGAGGATTTGGCCCTGGGGCTTAGACCACCCCCCGAAGGGCTAATCGCCATTACCCTCACTCAGTAAATCCTGTTCCTACACGCCACACCGGCTTTCCCCAAACTGATTCACCCTACAGGCTCACCCTACACTCGTCACCCTGTATACTTTTCAAGTGGGTTGTTACCCTGTTAGGTTCTAAGGACTGGGTTAGGAGATTTGGCTGAATTCACCAACATCGGGCTTGATAGATTACTTATCGTAAGCTAATATTTCTTCATAAAGTTAAATAAAACTTAAATTAAATTACCTACCTAAACCTGTAGGGTGCTGACTTACTCCCGGGGAATGTAGATAGATTAGGCCTAGCTTCTTCCCAAAAGCTAAAAACTTTCTGTAAGATAACAGAATCAGTTTTTATTTGTGATAGAAGCACTGTCTTAAGTTTTACTAGCTCTCAATCAAGCTAATTTAGAAGATTTTTGGAGGACTATGATATGCGGATAGCTCAAGTTTCCCCGTTATGGGAGAGAGTTCCCCCACCAGGCTATGGTGGTATCGAACTAGTGGTTAGCCAACTCACTGATGAATTAGTTCGTCGCGGTCACGATGTTACCCTATTTGCGTCTGGAGATTCCATCACTAAGGCTAAACTAAAGTCTGTGGCTCCTCAGGCGTTGCGCCTTGACCCCTCAGTAGAGGCACCGGTAGTCTACGAACTACTCCAATTGGCTCAGATAGGCGAGGTGGCTGATGAGTTTGACCTAATTCACTTTCACACAGGGATGATTACCTTTCCGGTAATTGACTTGTATAAGACCCCTGTAGTTCATACCATGCATGGTCGCTTCGGCAATGATATTAGCAAGGCTTATGCGCGATACAGCCACATACCCCATATTAGCATCAGTAATCATCAGCGGTCATCTGGACCAGAGATGAATTATGTTGGTACCGTTTACAATGGTGTTAAGATAAAGGATTATCCCTTCAATCAAACACCAGCCGATGACCCCCCCTACTTAGGGTTTTTGGGTCGTTTGTCCAAGGAGAAAGGACCTCATCATGCGATCAGAATTGCCCGTGAAACTGGCTGGAACTTGAAAATGGCGGGCAAAGTTGATGTAGTTGACCGGGAATTCTTTGAAGAAGAAATTGCTCCCCAAATTGACGGTAAACAAATTCAATACTTGGGTGAAGTCAGCCACGAAGAGAAGGTGGAATTATTATCCAAAGCTAGCCTGACCGTCTTTCCGATTACCTGGCCTGAACCTTTTGGTTTGGTGATGATTGAGTCAATGTGTGTTGGCACTCCAGTGATTGCCACGAACTTTGGCGCTGTACCGGAGGTGGTAGCCGACAAGAGAACTGGCATAATCTGTGCCAATCCTGAGGATATGAACGCTGCCATTCCAGAGGCTTTGAAACTCTCTCGGGAAGAGTGCCGTAAGTATGTGGAAGAGACCTTCAGTGTTCCCAATATGGTTGATGGCTATGAAGCAGCTTATCAGAAAGTGCTAGAACAGCATAAGTAAGCTAATCCCAAAACTTCAGCCCCTGTCAGTGCAGTTTAATCGTTTAGATCAGCGCTTTTCGCCTTTTCCAGATAATTATAGGAAATCGGGACACAAAATTCCCCATTCCCCATATTCATGGGGGAGATGTAGCCCACCACGGCACTTTTAAGTGCGGTGAATCTATTACTATGAAAACGTGAAGGCCAGTAGGAACAACCATATACAGTTTTGAAAGAATCTAGTTCAATCTAGTTAAGGAAAAATCCCTGCGAACCAGATCACTACTAGCTCGACTAGCCTACCTATAGGTCGCAAGCAATGGTGGTAATTCACTCCAAACATAAAAACGAAATAGAGAAGTCCTGAGTTGCTAAGTTCATTGAGTTCTGAATAAGAAACAATGACAGCAACTGATTTATCTTAAACTGATTGATATTAATCAGCACTTGCTACTTAGTACTCAGGACTATAACTCAACAAATATGGCTGGGTGAAGTCTAATTCACCCAGCCAATTTAGTTCCAAATATTTAGTTTTAAATACCCTAACAAGGAATTAAACGATTCCCTGCCAATTGTTTGTGGAGGTTGCTCCAGTGTACGCCTTCGAGACTGGGTAACACCAGGTGAGCTGCTCCAACTCGTTCAACTGGACCAAGTCCTACAGCCCACATACCAGCAGCTAGAGCGGCTTCGACACCAGACCCGGCATCTTCTACTACTACACAATAAGCGGGTTCCAATCCCAACTGCTGTGCTGCGTGCAAGAAGAGATCTGGTGCTGGCTTAGAGCGGGTCACACTGTAGCCGTCAGAAATTGAATCAATGCGATCGCTAATACCCAATCGTTCCATAACTTCCTTGGCATTTTTGCTACCGGAGCCAATCGCAGCTTTTATACCAGCTTCCTTGAGTTCAGTCAGTAACTCTAGAGCTCCAGGTAGTAAGTCAGCCTTAGAGATGTTCTTGATCAGTTCCAAATAGTACTTATTTTTGCGATCCATCATCTCTTGGAGTTGGTCTTCTGTGGCTGAGCGACCATTCAGAAGTGCCATCAGGGACTCTCGACGTGAAAGGCCCCGCAGTGCTTCGTTGGCCTCGCGATTAAAGGGAATACCCTGTTCATCGGCTAGTTTTTGCCAAGCTTGGTAATGATATTCTGCCGTATCGGTGATTACGCCATCTAAGTCAAAAATCACACCCTGGATTTGAGCTGGAGAGCCGGGGGGTCGAGAACTTGGGGAGATGGTAGCCTCAGATTGTGCTGTTTGAGTACTGGTTTCTGGATTGAGATCAAACTCGTACTTCTTTCCACGCCATTGCAGCTTAAACTTGAGACGTGTCCAGCCCGGTAGGAAGTGGGGAATAGCAACAGGTCCATCGTCTGTGAACTTGATCCCAGCGCATCCAAAGATTATAGCTTGCCATAGACCACCACCGGAAGCACCATGAATTCCTTCATGAGCGTTACCCCGCACATTTTCTAGGTCTACCATCGCTGCCCGCATAAAGTGTACATAAGCTTCCTCTGTCTTTCCTAATTCACAGGCGAGGATGGCGTGAACCGCAGGACCGAGGGACGAACCATAGGTGTGATCGGTGCGAGGAGAATAGTAGTCCCAATTTCGTTGCAAAATTTCCCGATATTTCTCTGGGTTAGAGGTTACACCGTATTGCTCCCGCATCAGGTATAGCAACATCAAGACATCTGGCTGCTTGAGTACTTGCTTTTTACTTGCTCCCTCAATGCCAAGGAGAGCCTGCATGGAACGGGTACGTGGCTCGTAATCTTCCAGGTTAATATCTTCAATTTGAAAGAACCCCTCACACTGTTCGATTAAGTCCTTTTCATGGTCATAGGGTATCCACATCCGACGGATAATTTCAGACCACAGACTAACTCGGCTTGGGGTTAGCTCCAGTGTTTCTTCGAGTTCTTTAGCTTTCTGTGGATGTTCCCGACGCAACCAGTCTAGGACGAACTGAGCAGTCTCTAGGTGCCATTGAACCATGCGGTTGGTGAAGGCATTGTTGTCTATCCCTTCGTGGTATTCATCCGGACCAATCACATCCCGGAGTTCATAGCGTTCCCGTTTACCATTCCACTCAACCCGAGTTCCCCAGAATACCGCTGTATCTAGGATAATCTCAGCACCGTAGCGTAGCACCCAGTCATCATCACCGGTAGCCTGCCAATATTTCCAGATACCATAGACGACATCAGTAGTGATGTGCAGTTCGCGATCGCCACACCAAATTCGGATCGGGTCTCCATCCTTCTCAGCAGAGAGAACCCAACGAGGGGTTACTTCGTCACCGGTGTCAGCACTTTCCCAGGCGTAAACGGCTCCCGGATAGCCCTGAAGCTTAGCTTTACGCCTTGCCCCAGGTAAAGTATGGTAACGGTAGGTCAGCAAATTCTTGGCAATCTGGGGCTGAGTTAATATCATCAGCGGCAGCATAAAAATTTCTGTGTCCCAGAAAACGTGACCCCGATAGCCAAAACCAGAAAGGGTTTTAGCGGGAATATTCACCCGGTCATCATGACGAGGAGCACTAATGAAAAGTTGGAACAAGTTGTAGCGTATAGCAATCTGAGCGTTGAGGTCCCCTTCAATGACAACATCACTATCTTGCCAAATCTTATCCCAAGCTGCCTCATGTCGAGAGAATAGGGTTAGATAATCTGGTTGGTTCACCAGGTGTTCCTGGGCTACCTTTTCTGGGGTTTTGGTGTCCCGAGATGTGAACACACTAATTACTTTATCCAGGGTGACTAGCTGTCCTGAGCGCACTTGTAAGCTAGTAGCTAAGGTGGGGTGACCTTCACAACCCTTTAGCTGTATTTTGGCATCATCAACACCACTTACACTGACTCTCGAAGCCATACCCAGTTCGATACCCGTATGACGGGTGCGAACGTGTAACCAGATACCTCCTTCTGATGTCTGGTTAGTTCCGGTTGAAATCTGACCCTGTTTCAACCATTCCCAGTGTAGCACCCCTTGGTTATCTGGGTAGCCATTGATGCTGGCTTGAATTTCGATGGCTCCATCGAAATCCACCGGAGTGATTTGAAAGCGAAGGGCTAACACATGGTCATCAGCCATACTGGCAAAACGCTCGACATGGATATCGATAGTCTTACCACCAGGACTACGCCAACGCAAATCACGAGTTAGCTTGCCTCGATGCAGGTCAAGTTGACGTTCGTAGTGCAAGATCTCGCCTTGATCAAGACGAAAGCGTTCACCTTCTACAACTATCACGATAGGTAGCCAATCAGGACAATTAGCCAGTTCAGTATAGACAACTGGCACATCGTCGTAGACACCATTAATCAATGTCATTGGCCATGCACCGTGATACCCTTCTTCAAAGCTACCTCGGGTACTGAGGTAACCATTGCCAATGGTAAAAACGGTTTCTTTGTAGTGCAATTGAGTCGGATCAAACTTGGTTTCAGTTACTGTCCAGTCGCTGTAGATGTGGTTAGAGGTAGATGGGGACGATACTTTGGCATCCATAGTTAGTCGTTAGTGTTGCTGTGGTAGGTGCTTCATTGAGTGAGGTCAAACGCTTCCCTTCGCTTGTGGGGCAAACGGGTGTAGGGTAATGGGAGTGGGAGATAGGGGTGATGGGGGTGTGAACAGAAGATGGCACAACGCCACCCTTGAAACTCGGATCACTAACACCAAATGTTGCCCATACCCCATACCCGACAACCTAAACCCCTGCTGTCAAGGGAAGGCTACTAGCAATTAATTGAAATACTTATTGGCTCAGGCACATTGCCCATAATTAGTGAATTCACTAATAATTATGCGATTTCCGCATTAACTGACAGATCAACAAATCTTTGGTTAGCTGTTAGTAGCCGACATCGGACGATAAGTTGAAGTCAGTTAAGGATAGGAGGCTTAATAACTAGTAATTTCTATAAGTAGTAATTTCTAGAATCAGCCTCCATGATTGCACGGGTTTTGTGCAACTGAGATTAGGAGTAACGTTTGTCGGACTTCGTCCCGCTTCCGCGAAGGGAAATGTTGTAAAGGCTTGTTGGGCTAGCAGCACATTTTTCCCTCACCTTAACTACTAGGGACAGGGCTACGAACTGGCGGTCTTTCGTAGGTGTCGTAACCATTACAACGAGGGGACTAATGTCCATTACGGTGCATCTTAGCTAGCAAATTCCGGATTAACCGAAAATTACCAGGGAATTAACTAAGAGTGAGTTCTTATTAGCTTAAAATCAGTAGAACTTGAAGGCTTTTAAGCATTACTTTAGAAACAGTCAGCTCAACCATTCAGTTGTGATGCTTTCTGCTCTCCCTCCTCACTTTTTTATAGCCCATAATCTCTGATTAACGCGAGCTATGCTTGGCTAGTAAGTTTGTCGCTCTGGGTTTGTAAATCAGATAGAACAAAGCTTCTAGGTAGCGCAGCAGAGTTTCTCGGCTTTCTTTAGAGGTTTCACTCCAGAATCCGTAAATTTTTGCGAGTGAGAGGAGCTGCTTGGTATGCAACTGCCAATTGTATTTATCCCGAACTCGCTTGATACCTGCTTGAGAAATTTTCTGCCAATAGTCAGGGGTGTGTTCGCACTTTGAGATAAATTCCTGGAGTTTTTCGGCAGTCCCTTGCAAGTCTGTGGGATTAATGAGAAACCCATTATCGCCGTTTTGAATAATCTCTGATGGTCCACCAAATTGAGTGGCAAATGTTGGTAAACCGGAGACCATGGCTTCTAAAACCGTGAGACCAAAGGCTTCAAAGCGAGCAGGATGGACTAAAATTCCCCCCAAATCAGCAATCACTCGGTAGGATTCGCCGATATCGGGGGTGGTCAGCCGTAGTCCGATCCATCGAATTTTGCCTTGAAGATGGTATTGCTTAATTAGCTGGTTGAGCTTCTCGATTTCCCCTTTCTCTTCTGGATCAGTGGCGTCCTCAACCCTGACATGGCTAGTGATTAAAATTAGGTTGCACTGTTGCTGAAGTTCTTTTGAACTAGCAAAGCATTCCACTAAGCCAGTCAGATTCTTGATTGAGGTTAGGGGCGCAATGCTGAGAATCGGGCGCTGCTTAGGACTGTTGAGATAGCCGATAATTTCGGGGTCTTCCTTGGTCAACAGCAAGTCTTTAACCCGTTCACTCTCGTGGGCAATCCGGTCTGATGTCTGAGTGTAGGGAAAGAAAATGTTTTCGTTGACCCCTGGTGGTACCACATTAAATTTGGGGCTGAATAACTCAATCCCATTCACCACATGATACAGTTCGGGCATACTGAAAGACTTGTAAGACTCGTAGTAGCCTACACTGTTTGGTGTTCCCACAAGCTCCTCATAGGTACTGGTCAGAATGAAATCTGCTGAATTCATCGCAATTAAATCAGCGGTGAATTGTATGGAGAAGTTGTATTGGGACTCAAAGTCTTTCCAGTAGAGGTCACTAAACAGATATTTAGGCTTTTCCATGGTGTGAGCAATACTGCCATGGATAGCGTTTAGGCGTCTCGCCAGCAGAAACGCAACTAAACTGCCATCGGAATAGTTTCCGATAACTAAGTCTGGACTACCCTGGAATTCTTCTAGCAGGGCTTTTTCTGAATCTAAGGCAAAGGATTCGAGATAGGGCCAGATCTCAAATTTGGAAATCCAGTTGTCGGTGACGTTTGGGTTAAATTCCTGGAAAGGAACGCGCAAAATCCAACCGTTGCTGGTGCCTTGGATTTTTTCTAGGCGTAGATTGCACTGGGTTCCTTCACAGTTGGGAATTAGGCGAGTCAGAACGATCACCTTTGGTTCGACGCCCAGAACGTCAAGACCTGAGAGTTTAATATTGTTTTGGATTGTTTGTTCCAGGCTACTGGCTTGGTCAATGACGTATGCCACTTGACCAGCGGTTTCGGGAAGACCAAGGACTCCTTCTTGGCCAACCCAGCCATGAACGGAAACCAGAACAACCCGAAAGATTAGGGGAATACGAGAAATAAAGGCTTCGAGTACTGCATGATCAGGAGCGTCCATTAACCGCTCAAGGAGTTCTAGGGTTTCTCGCACTCGACCAGCAGTGTTACCCCAACCTGCTTCAAAACCGAGGACTTGAAGCTCGAAGCGAAACTTTTCATAGGGAGTGTGAGCTGGTAGATCCCCGACTAATTTTAGTGCTTCCTTAAGCTTTTCAAAGAGTTGGGTAGTTGAGTCAATCCGGTTATTGAGCAGTAATGGGGTCTGGTCGTAGTGGTGTGCTCGTAAGTTTTTCAACAGCTCTTCTAGCCATTGCTTAGAGTCAGCAAATAATTGGCTAGATAAGTAACGGTTAAGAAACTCCAGTCCATTGCCAATTTTTCTCGGGTCACGAATTGTAGGAGTATTTTTGTAAAACGGACCAACATCAATTTCTAGCAGACCCCCTTTTTCTGGGAAGTAGCGCTTAACCCAGCGATCGCGTAAGCTTAGTAACTCCTCCACTGGCATTGGTTCAAAACTGGTCAAATCCGCTGCCAGCCGATAGATTTCTTGAGAAGCAACCCTTGTCCGCAGGAGAAGCCAAAGGTTTTTCTCTTCCAGAATAATTTCGTGGGTATAGTTCAGTAGTTCGGCGATAGAGGAAGTTCTTTTAAAGTAAGCAGGCTTGTCATGAGTAGTGCAGTAATTATCAAACGCTTGCAGAATCTGATTCCTTAGAAAGTACTGCTCTTGTTCAGATCGCAGTTGGCTGATAAACTGACGCAAATCAGCTTTCTCGTTACTTTGGAGAACAGCTCGTAACAAACTAGACATAGTAACTTAGCGTGTCTTGTCCATGGTGGGTCTGTAACCTACTCTTGCTAAGCGCCCTTGGCTAGCAGGAAGTAGGATTGTCGTGGGAGATTGGCTCACTCCTTGGGATCTTCTGGCAGTGGGGCAATAGCTTACCCCACTATCGTGATTTGAATTAGGGCGGGGTGTGCCAAGCTTTAAGTAAGCAACCGCCATATTTACATGATTCCCCTAGATCGACAAGGCAGTTGGAAAATACATGGAAACAATTAAGCTTTGAATTGTGATTAATATTTGGTTAGGTGCGCTCTTACCATGAAGAATTAAATTCCCATGATAGTGCGCGCCTGCCGATACCCCACCTACACTCAAACACCCTGAACAATAGGTTTCAACTCCCACGCACTAATAGTCACGACAGTTTCCAGATAATCTGAACTGGGCAAGTATAGAAGTGCGTGGGAGATCAGCGCTCAGTGGTAAGGGTCAATTCTATGAAAGCCTTACCTCTGTCACGCCGGACAAATTTATAGCGCTATGCTTTGTCTTTTCCCTTTGCTATTAACTGGATTAGCTTTCGATCACAACCGTGAGGTTACCGGAATTTTTGACCACTTTACAGGTGGTGGTTGTGTCAGCTCGTTCCAATTGCAAGTCTAGCACCGTTGAGCCAATGCGCAAGTTACGAACTAAGAGTTGATTGATAAAATTTGGTAAAGTTGGTTTGAAAATATGTAAATTGTTTCCTGGAGCATCCGGTTCCAAATTCACCATCATTTGCAGCAGTTGGAAAATACTGCCAGTTGCCCAGGCTTGGAGAGGACAGGCTCCTGGATACTTGACCGGAGAGCTGTTGGGAGTGCGCTGGTAACCAGAGAATAGTTCTGGAGGACGATAGTAGGGTTGCTCCACTGTCATGTCAATCATGCCTTTGGCAATTTCTAAGGCTTGATCGACTTGATTTAGCGTACGCAATCCCAGCGCAATCAAGGAATTTTCGTGAGGCCAGACTGAGCCCACATGATAGCTGATCGGGTTGTAAGCAGCGGATTGATTACTGAGGGTACGAATCCCCCAACCATTAAACATATCTGGTTCTAACAGCCGCTTTGCTACACTAGCTGCTTTTTCTGGAGTAAAAATACCCAATGACAAGCAATGACCAGGATTGGAGGTTATGCTATCTACGAGTTTTCCTTCTCCATCTAGTGCTAAGGCACAGAAGTCTAGGTCGTCTAGCCAAAAATCCTGATTGAAGCGTTGCTTGAGCTCCTTGGCTTGGTTTTCCCAACGCTCGGCTAAATCAATTCGCTGCTTGATCCTGGCCAGATGGCTTAGCCTAACTTTAGCGCCATAGACATAAGCTTGGACTTCACATAATGCGATCGCTCCCGTTGCTAGGGAACCATCACGAGTGACCATGGAATCACCGGAATCCTTCCACCCTTGATTACGCAAACCCTTTTTGGACTGGCGCTGATAACAGAGATAGCCGTTTTGCTGAGATTGACTATCAATCCAATCCATGGCAGCCAAAGCATGGGGCCAAAGCAAGTCTAGGGTAGTTGTGTCATTGGTCCAAGCATAGTACTCGCCATAGAGCATCAGCCACAGTGGGGTAGCATCAACTGTACCGTAGTAGGGAGTGTGAGGAATTTCCCGACAGCGAGCCAATTCCCCAACCCGGAGTTCATGCAAAATCTTACCCGGTTGCTCATCCCGCAATGGGTTATCCTCTTGGCCTTGGTACTGGGCTAAAATTTCCAGAGTCCCTTTGGCCATGGTAGGGTCAAGCATTAAGGTTTGTGAGGCAGCAATTAAGGAATCTCGACCAAACAAGGTGGAAAACCGAGGTACTCCTGCAGACAGAACTGTGCAGCCATTAATAGTCTGCCTTAGTAAAAAGATGTCTCGTGTTGCCCGAGAAATCAATTGGTTAACGGTTTCATTATCTGAGCTAATGTGAGTTACCCGTTTATACCATTCCTGGTTTTGGAGTAAGTTAGCGGTCTTAGCTTGTTCAAGGGTAGTTGGAGGTTTAGCTGTAGTGATTCGCGCTTTGTGGGTGACCAGTTCCACTCGATAGCCTAAGGTTTCAGTAGCGCCAGGCTGAAGGCACAACTCCCAAACCGCTGTGTTCCCTTTGTAGGTGTCTGGGAGACGGTGCATAAAGTAGATCTGAGATTCAATCAGGGAATTATCCAGTCCCTGGTAAGCTAGGTTGATAGTATTGGTGTTGAACTCACTTAGGGTTAACAGGGTATCTAAATCGATATCGATATCAGGGGGTAGTGAACGCAGCAAAGTTCCCCGTTGCTGTCGCTGATGACCTCGGACTTCAAACCAGTCTTTAAAATCGGCATCAAAACTGAGGCTGACGCTGAAGCTAAGGGGTTGAGTGTCGTAATTGGTGATTACAATTTCTTCCCATAAGCCACCATGGAGGGCTAGCTGCCGCTGAATGCCTAGGGTTTTTGGGGGAAGATTAGGTGAACGGGGATTGCAACACATGACCGATAGGACAAATCCTTCCTCAGCACTGCTACTAAGGGGAATGGGGAGTTGCCCTTCAATTTGTAACTCTAAGCGAGAGATAAAGCGTGTATCTTGACAAAATAACCCGGTTGTGCTCTTAGTTTCGTTTTCTAAGTTCCCCGAAATATTCCCTAGGGTATCTGTGATTAAAAACAGGTCATCTACTTTGAGAGGAAGGGTTGGTAGAGGTTGGTTTGTGGTGAGCCGAGGCCATTCGGTCATCGACAACTGCTCGGTAGGAAGGTATCGTCTACCATCTCGTTCGATAATCTGTAAATCCATAAAATCAGCCCTGGGGCTTTCGGTTTAACTAGTGGTGGACCCTTGGGGGATGTCATAAGTCTCTCTCTACCGCTGTGGTAAGGGTGGGGAGACATGGACATTACCCAAGTTAATTATCAATTGTTTTGGACAGGTCGAGGATCGAAGATTTAGTAAAGGGAGTCGGGAATCGGGAATCGGGAGTCGGGAATCGGGAGTCGGGAATCGGGAGTCGGGAGTCGGGAACAAAAATTATCACAATTCCTACACGGATTGCTATACATCATAAGTATCTAAAACGGGATTAAAAAAAAACCGGTTTTAATTACTGTCTAAAAAAGAGTATTATCGTTGAATAATTTAAACATTTTTTTCTATATTAATTTAGTAAATAACCACAATATAAACAGATAAAATAATGTCTATTTGTATAGCATTAATCCGTTATAACAAAATTAATTGATACTAATACAAAAAAAAGCACTATTTCCTACTCTTTCTGATTCCCGATTCCCGATTCCCGATTCCCGATTCCCGATTCCCGATTCCCGATT
>NZ_CEYLVT010000123.1:13048-22213 GCF_982860115.1 Moorena sp. | reverse complement strand
AGGGAGTAGGGAGTAGGGAGTAGGGAGTAGGGAGTAGGGAGTAGGGAATAGGGAAAAAATATTGTGTACTTTATTAGGATTAAAACCGTTATATTGGTGATTTTTTATCGGTTTGTTGGTACAAATGTTTCCTACAAATGTTTCCTACAAATCCTTACTCAAACGAAGTTGAAGGAAGGGTTAAACTAGGTTTTCAACCTTCCTTCAAGCTTCAACTACTTTTGCGGCTAGTCGCTACAGGGTTAAAACCCTCTTCCTAAGAGTTACTTCAATTGGATATACTTGGGCTTTTCAAACATATGAACGGTGTCCACAAACCGAGCGGTCTTGGACTGACTGGAAATAACTAGGCTTTGAGTCCGTGCTCCACCTGGGAAGAACCGAACCCCTTCCATCAGGGTTCCTGGGGTGATGCCACAAGCAGCAAACAGTACGGTTTCACCCTTGGCTAGTTCTTCAGCATTGTAAACCTTATCGGGATCGGTAATGCCCATGCTTGTGAGCCGTTCTAGGTTTTTTTCTTTGCTCTCCCCAATCAGACCAGTTTTCACGATGGCCGGATCGTAGATCAGCTGACCTTGGAAGTGTCCCCCTAAGGCACGCATTGCTGCTGCTGAGATTACTCCTTCTGGCGCAGCACCGATTCCCATCAAGGCATGAATATTGGTACCAGCAAAGGCACAGGAGATGGCGGCGGAAACGTCACCGTCACTAATCAGTCGCACCCGAGCACCAGCTGCCCGGATTTCGTTGATCAAGTCTTTGTGACGGGAACGGTCCATCACCACCACTACCAGTTCATCAATGGAGCGCTCTAGACAATCGGAGAGGATTTTCAGATTTTCCGTTGCGGACTTGTTGATATCCACATGATTCAATGCTTGGGGTGGTGCTGCCAGCTTTTTCATGTAAAAGTCAGGAGCAGCAAATAGACCATCCTTCTCAGAAATAGCTAGCACTGCCATGGAACCGTTTTGCCCATAGGCCACTAGGTTGGTTCCTTCACAGGGGTCAACGGCAATATCAATTTCGATCAGTTCATCTGGGTTACAGAAGTCGGCAGCATCCTCTTTGGTGCAAATCCCAACTTCTTCACCAATGTAGAGCATGGGAGCATCATCCCGCTCACCTTCTCCAATTACAATCCGACCCCGCATATTGATCTTGTTCATCCGCTCCCGCATGGCTTCAACAGCCACTTGGTCAGCAGTGTTTTTCTCCCCTTTACCCATCCATTTGGCGGATGCGATCGCAGCTTTTTCTACGACTTCTATAATTTCTAAACCTAGTGTATTTTCCAAAGCGCCCGTTCTCCCAAAAGCTAGATGAGCTTATTTTCTTAATTATTTGTTTACAGTTCTTAAGTCTATCAGAGCGTGGTATTTCGTAGAAGGGAATCGGGAATCGGGAATCGGGAATCGGGAATCGGGAATCGGGAATTGGGAATCGGGAATCGGGAACAGAGACTGAAACCCTTGTTTACTCTAGGGTTTAGGATTGAAACTGGCAAGATGCCAGTTCTACCATGATGCTCATTCGATACAACTGAAACTGGCAAGATGCCAGTTCTACCAAGATGCCCATTCCACACTACTGAAACTGGCAAGATGCCAGTTCTACCAAGATGCCAGTTCTACCAAGATGCCCATTCCACACTACTGAAACTGGCAAGATGCCAGTTCTACCAAGATGCCAGTTCTACCAAGATGCCCATTCCACACTACTGAAACTGGCAAGATGCCAGTTCTACCAAGATGCCCATTCCAATTCCCCCCTTATTAAGGGGGGTTAGGGGGGATCACCCATCCTGATGCTTAAACCAAGGACCCACCACCTGGATCAATCTAGTCAGGGCTCCCACTAACACTGCGATCGCTAAAATCATTTCCGCTGGACTGTCCCCATCCTTGAGCCAGAGTGCAGGATTTTCCATTAGGGGCTGTGGTTGTTCGACTAATGCTATAGTGTCAACTCCTTGACTATCAACAACTTGCTCTTTGAGGTCATTCATGGTAATGCTTCGATTTCCTAACTGAATCCATAGTGACCTGGGGGTAGTGTCCAAAAGCAACAGCGAGGTTTAGGGTACCTACAACCACCGTATATCAAGGCTAAACTAGTTGAGGGTAGCTTCTGCAATTTTGGGAAAACCTACCCTAACCCTCAAGTTTTTTTTCCTTGCCCATCCCCCAATAGCATGCCCAGACGTACTTTAGGTCCTACTGTTCAAAAAAGAGCACTGCGTCTATTTGAAGCATTAGTTTCTTTTGCCCAAGACATCGCTAATCAGGGGAATCCCGATATTAAATTCCGTTGGATAGAGAAAACCTCAACTTATCCAAAACTAGTAATTGAAACTCAGACCAGATATTTAATCCAACTCACCAAGAACGATAACTATCCAGGTAGTCTGAAAAAGGCTCAAGTGGTGGAAGCTTTGCAGCGGATGGAAGACTTCTTAGGAATTTTAGAAGACAACCGTGTCAAGAAGAAAGGAACGGAAGAAAGGCATTTCACCCTGACACTCTACTGCCAAGACCTAGCCACAAACCGAGAAGTATTTAATCAACAGTGGGACAACAAACGACCAGAGAAATCCAAACAGCAAGAACAAGCAACTGCTACTACTCCCAAAACCTGCCAAGCCCTTCGTCCTAAGCCAGGGGTTCCTTTCCAAGCCCCACCCCTACCACGTTACTTTATCCAGCGCCCAGAGGTAAGCCAATCCCTGAAGCAATCCTTACTGTCAGAGCAGACCGCTAAGACCGGAACTCTGGTAGTTAGCGCTATTTATGGTTTAGGGGGAATCGGTAAATCCACCTTGGCTGTTGCTATTGCCCGTGATCCAGAGGTACAAAGTCATTTTCCCGATGGTGTTTTGTGGGCAACTTTGGGTCAGCAGCCAGACTTGCTATCTTTCCTCAGCAGTTGGATACAGGCACTGGGCGACCATGACTATAAACCCACTAATACTAATGCTGCTTCTAGACATTTACAAACCTTGCTGTTTGACAAGGCTACGTTGCTAGTTGTAGATGACGCTTGGAACCCAGACCATGTGGAAGCGTTTCGGATTGGTGGTGCTAAGTGCCGGGTGTTAGTGACCACTCGTGAAGCTCAAATTGTGGGAGTGACTCCCTATAATTTAGATGTGATGAGTCCCTCACAAGCCTTAGCGTTACTGGAAGACTATGGGGGTTCTAAACTCAAGGGGTCAGACCGTGAACAAGCCCAAGCCCTAGCCACAACAGTGGGCTACTTACCCCTAGCCCTGGAGTTAGCGGCAGCACAAATAGCAGATGGTATTTCCTGGAACGAGTTACTCACTGACCTGCAAACGGAAATTGCTCTGTTGGAAACCTTAGATTTACCAGGTGCCCAAGAGGTTGATGAAAAGCGACGCAAGCACTACAGCTTAGTGGCATCCTTTAATCTCAGTTTACGGCGACTACCATCGGAAAAATTTCAGCAGTTTGCCTGGTTGGGTGTCTTGCCAGAAGATGTCTCGATTACTCCGGCTTTAGGCACAACCTTGTGGGATTTAAGTCCACGAGAAGCAAGAAGGACTTTACAGTATTTTAAGTCAAAGGCTCTACTGCTCTCTGGTAAATCTACTAATGAGAGTCCCACCTATCAGCTCCATGACTTGGTTCATGATATGGCGCGTCGGTTGCTAACGGCTCAAGCAGCTACAGGGGGAGAGGGAAGCTTACCGGGTTTGGGATTAACCTGGCCCCAAGCCCATGGTCAACTCCTAGAGCGCTATCGCCAAAAAACCGAAAACGGGTTATGGCACACCCTACCGGACGATGGCTATAGTCACACTTATTTGACCTGGCATTTAGAAAAAGCCGGTTGGGTAGAGGAAGTACACCAACTGCTGCAGGAGGAAACAGAGGCTGGACGCAATGGTTGGTATCAAACCTGTGAACGTCTCGGTCAACTGGGGGGCTTTGTCAAGGATGTGGCCAAGGCTTGGCAGTTAGCAGAAGAGGCTTTTTCCTCTTCACCAACTCGTTCCATTAGTTTGCAGTGCCGTTATGCCTTGATGGTGTCTTCCCTCAATAGTTTGGTAGGGAATATTCCAGGAGAGTTAATGGCAGCCTTGGTAGAGAAAAAGATCTGGACTCCAGTTCAGGCTTTCGCTTATGTTCAACAAATACAAGATCCTTTTAGTCGAGGAGAAGCGCTAGGAGAGCTAGCACCACATTTACCGGAAAGACTACTTCCAGAAGCCCTAGAAGCAGCGCGAGCCATTACCGATGAGAGAGCCGGAGCCTATGCCCTGATTCGACTAGTACCATATTTGCCGGAAAGCCTACTCTCAGAAGCCCTAGAAGGGGTACGAGCCATTACCGATGAGTATCGCCGAGCCTATGCTCTGAGTTTCTTAGCACCACATTGGCCAGAAATCTTACCACAAGCCCTAGAAGCGGCACAAGCACTTACCGATAACAGATACCGAGCCGATGCCCTGATACAACTAGCACCACATTGGCCAGGAATCTTACCACAAGCCCTAGAAGTGGCACAAGCACTTACCGATAACAGATACCGAGCCGATGCCCTGATACAACTAGCACCACATTGGCCAGAAATCTTACCACAAGCCCTAGAAGCGGCACAGGCACTTACCGATGAGTATCACCGAACCGATGCCCTGATTCGACTAGCACCACAGTTGCCGGAAATCCTACCACAAGCCCTAGAAGCAACACGGGTCATTACCAATCAGTCGAGCCAAACCGATGCCCTGATTCGACTAGCACCACAATTGCCGGAAATCTTACCACAAGCCCTAGAAGCGGCACAGGCCATTACCGATGAGTATCGCCGAGCCATAGTCCTGAGTAAACTAGCACCACATTTGGCTGAAAACCTACTCTCAGAAGCCCTAGAAGCAGCACAGGCCATTACCGATAACAGATACCGAGCCGATGCCCTGAGTAAACTAGCACCACATTGGCCGGAAATCTTACCACAAGCCCTAGAAGCCGCACAGGCAATTACTGATGAGTATCACCGAGCCGATGCCCTGAGTAAACTAGCATCACATTGGCCGAGAATTTTACCACAAGCCCTAGAAGCAACACGGGTCATTACCGATAACAGAGACCGAGCCTATGCCTTGAGTAAACTAGCACCACATTGGCCGGAAATCTTACCACAAGCCCTAGAAGCCGCACGGGTCATTACCGATAACAGAGACCGAGCCGATGCCCTGAGTAAACTAGCACCACATTGGCCGGAAATTTTACCACAAGCCCTAGAAGCCGCACGGGTCATTAACGATAACAGAGACCGAGCCTATGCCCTGAGTAAACTAGCACCATATTGGCCGGAAATCTTACCACAAGCCCTAGAAGCCGCACAGGCCATTACCGATGAGAGAGACCGAGCCGATGCCTTAGGAGGACTAGCACCACATTTCCCAGAAAGCTTGCTTCGAGAAGCCCTGGAAGTGGCACGGGCTATTACCGGTGAGAGAGACCGAGCCGATGCCCTGAGTGGACTAGCACCACATCTGACGGAAATTCTACTCCCAGAAGCCCTGGAAGTGGCACGGACTATTACCGATGAGTGGCACCGAGCCGATGCCCTGAGTAAAATAGCACCACATCTGCCAGAAATCCTAGCAGAAGCCCTAGAAGCGATACGGGCACTTAGCAATGACTCTCTCAGAGCCAGTGTTCTGAGTGGACTAGCACCACATTTCCCAGAAAGCCTGCTCCCAGAAGCCCTAGAAGCTACCGATGAGTGGCACCGAGCCGATGCCCTGAGTAAACTAGCACCACACTTGCCGGAAAGCCTACTCCCAGAAGCCCTAGAAGCGGCACGGGCACTTACCAAGGAGTATGACCGAGCCTATGCTCTGAATGGACTAGCACCACACTTGCCGGAAAGCCTACTCCCAGAAGTCCTAGAGTCGGCACGGGCAATTCAGTCTGAGTATTACCGAGCCAGCGTTTTCAGTGGACTAATCGAAAATCCTAACTTATCCCTCCATGACGTTCTCCTTTGGCAAGAGTTTCTTCACACCTTGGCTTGTCCTGGTCGCGAGTACTTCTTAGCAGTCCTGGTTAATCTCAGTCCAACTATTATCTCTTTGGGAGGCAAAGAAGCTCTGGCTTCAATTTTTGAAGCGATACAGGATGTCAGTCGCTGGTGGCCATAGAGTAGAAAGTGTGGGAAGTGTGGGAAGTGTGGGGAGATGGGGAGATTTTTATTAAGGGTAATGATCTGGAGATGATATCAAAAAGCTTTGAAAATACAGGTTTTATCAATTATTTATTTATTGTTTTTGTAAACACCATTACACCCATTGCTAGATAGTATTTTAAAATAAATAATCAAACCAAATACTGATTTATAAGAACACCAAAACTTATCCTATTTCTTTCCTTTTTCTTAATTTAAGCTATCCTGTAAGTATGGTATATCCTTAAATAGGATTCAACAACATAGGATTACCCAACAATGCTGGATTTTCTCAATCCCATCCTAGGACGCAACCCAGAACAGATGAAAGCCAATGTAGAAATTTACACCTGGCAAGCTTGCCCCTTCTGTATCCGAGCGAAGCTATTGCTATGGTGGAAAGGAGTTGACTACACCGAGTATAAAATCGATGGCGACGACAATGCCAGAAACCAGATGGCGGAACGAGCCAACGGCGGTCGAACGGTACCCCAAATTTTTATCAATAACCAACACATTGGCGGTTGCGATGAGTTATATGATTTAGACGCTAAGGCACAATTGGAGTCTCTGTTAACTCAGGCAGCTAGCTAATGGGAATCGGGAATAGAGAGGGTTGCTGATTATGGGTATGATTTTGCCCCCCTAGGGAGTGTTTTCAAAGTTTTCCGCAAGATTATGATCCCCCCCAGCCCCCCTTAAAAAAAGGGGGGAGCCATACTCAAAGTCCCCCTTTTTTTAAGGGGGATTTAGGGGGATCTCCGATTTTCCCTGTTCCCTACCTTGACAGTTAACTTTTCAACTTCGTGCAAGATCGAAATCAAAAGGTTAAGGTTGATTGGTTAAGCTTTCAGGGTGAATCAAGATAGTGAAACGTTTAATAATTAGTGCCTTAGTCTTCGTGATCATGCTGGGAGTAGTAGCATTCCCTGCAGCTGCTACGGTCAAGCGCTATCAAATTAGTGAATCGGCTAATGTTGATCTGTCTTTAGATGGTCCTGCCTTTGACTTAGGTGGTGGTGGTCCTGATGTGGATGAAGCGATCCAGTGGATGATAAACGAAGTTAGGGATTGCAGCGAATGCGATCGCACAGTTGATGTAGTGGTAATCCGGTCTTTTGGTGACGATGGCTACAATCAACCGATCTATGACATGAAGGGGGTTAATTCTGTAGAAACTTTAGTGCTCGATAGTCGTGATGATGCTAATCGACCGGATGTGGTGGCTACGGTAGAAAACGCGGAAGTATTATTTTTTACCGGTGGTGACCAGTGCGACTACGTTGAGAATTTCCTGGACACAGACCTTCATGATGCGATCGCTTATGTGCTTGATAAAGGTGGGGCTATTGGTGGAACCAGTGCTGGTGCCATGATTCAAGGTAGTTTTGTCTATGATGCTTGTCAAGGTTCAATCCGCTCCGATGAAGCCCTCAATGACCCCTATGACCATTATATTAGCTTGACCAATCACCTATTTAAATGGCGAGACCTACAATCAGTCATTGTCGATACCCACTTTAGCGAAAGAGAGCGCATGGGTCGCCTAATGGTATTCATTGCTCGCCAGCTCCAAGATACTGACGCAGAAGAAGTTTTAGGCATCGGAGTAGACGAAGCAACATCAGTAGTTGTAAACTACAAAGGTTACGCTGAAGTGATCGGAGAAGGCGCAGCTTATTTTGTTCTAGGTGACCATCGACCAGAAGAATGTGAACCAGGAATTCCCCTAACCTTTTCCAATTACAAAATCTGGAAACTATCCGGAGGTGACACCTTTGACCTTCGATATTTACCAACTTCCGGCTACGAAATCGCTAGCGTAGAGGAGGGAATAATTAGTTTTGTGGAATAGGGAGTAGACAATAGGCAATAGGCAATAGGCAATAGGCAATAGTAGTAAAGATATCGGAGTAGTTTTTGGTGTTCTTATAAATCAGGATTATTTTTCATAATCTATTTACCAAAAAACTACCATCAACTAATTACAAAAAAATAGATAGCGTTTCTCGTACTTATGAGGTACAGTATTATTTCAGGCTGATTTCCGTACAACCCTCTTGAATATTGCTTATTGCTAGCATGCCTATTGCCTGAAAAGGATAAGCTTTGTCCTCACGACTATGATAATTGCTATATTGATAATTTAGTTAACAATTTAAAATTAAAAATATAGCGTTTATCATAACTACGAAGTACACATTCTTTCTTCCCTATTGCCTATTGCTAGCATGCCTATTGCCTGTTCCCTGCTCCCTGCTCCCTACTCCCTGCTCCCTGCTCCCTACTCCCCAAAATGGAAGTACCTAACCCGATTGATAACTCCTATCTCATCCATCGCAAATGGATGAGTGTTGCCATAGAAATTGCCCAGAAAGCTGGTGAAGCGGGTGAGGTACCAGTGGGTGCGGTGATTGTAGACAGTGACGGTAAGTTAATTGCGACAGGAGAGAATCGCCGAGAGCGGGACAAAGACCCCACTGCTCATGCCGAAATCCTAGCACTCCGTGCTGCTGGTCAACAGCTGCAAAGCTGGCATCTGAATCACTGCACTCTCTACGTTACCTTAGAACCTTGTCCCATGTGTGCCGGAGCGATTATCCTAGCACGACTCGGTCTTCTGGTTTATGGTGTGGATGATCCTAAAACTGGCAGCATTCGCACCGTTGCTAATCTTCCTGATAGTGCTTGTTCTAATCATCGGTTGCCAGTCATAGGGGGAATTATGGAATCCGTTTGTCGGGAACAGTTACAATCTTGGTTTACCCAACGACGCAAACGAAAGTAAGCATTCGCCGTTGCTCGTGGAATGGGCATCTTGTGTGGAACTGGCATCTTGCCAGTTTCCTGCTTAATAATGGAATGATTTTGTGGGTGGAACTGGCATATTGCCAGTTTCCTGCTTAATAATAGAATGATTTTGTGGGTGGAACTGGCATATTGCCAGTTTCCTGCTTAATAATAGAA
>NZ_CEYLVT010000123.1:12784-12948 GCF_982860115.1 Moorena sp. | reverse complement strand
TGATTTTGTGGGTGGAACTGGCATATTGCCAGTTTCCTGCTTATTATGGAATGATTTTGTGGGTGGAACTGGCATATTGCCAGTTTCCTGCTTAATAATGGAATGATTTTGTGTGTGGAACTGGCATATTGCCAGTTTCCTGCTTATTATGGAATGATTTTGTG
>NZ_CEYLVT010000123.1:12608-12684 GCF_982860115.1 Moorena sp. | reverse complement strand
TGTGTGTGGAACTGGCATATTGCCAGTTTCCTGCTTATTATGGAATGATTTTGTGTGTGGAACTGGCATATTGCCA
>NZ_CEYLVT010000123.1:0-12508 GCF_982860115.1 Moorena sp. | reverse complement strand
GTTTCCTGCTTATTATGGAATGATTTTGTGGGTGGAACTGGCATCTTGCCAGTTTCCTGCTTATTATGGAATGATTTTGTGGGTGGAACTGGCATCTTGCCAGTTTACTGCTTAATAATGGAATGATTTTGTGGGTGGAACTGGCATCTTGCCAGTTTACTGCTTATTGTAGAACTGGCATCTTGCCAGTTTCCTGCTTATTCTCAAGCGGGCAGGATGCCCACTCTACTAGTATCTATTCCAGGACTGACGCAACGCCATTAATACCTTCAGTATCTATAGCGAACAGACCAGGGCATGACACCACAAGAAGTGTCCTGTGAGTATCAGATATTGATCTTGAAAGCACATACAGTAGAAGTGAAGGTTAAGGATTTAGGAAAAACCCTTGATCATTCATAGTTTAGCTCTACTTACAGTAAGTACGATTGAGCAATGACAACAACGTTAAAACGCAGCTCTGATTATGCTAAGGATCATGGTAACGCCATGAAAGTTATGTCTGTAGATTCTGGTATTTGCCACTGGTTAACTAACATTATCTATCCCTTAGGAAGGCGTGTTGTTATTCCGTTTCATTTTGGTCAACTTACCGTAACAGGGCAAGAGAACGTTCCTAAGACTGGTCCTGTGATTTTAGCTCCCACCCATCGCTCTCGTTGGGATGCGTTAATAGTTCCTTTCGCCGTTGGTAAACCTGTAACCGGACGTGACTTGCGGTATATGGTCTCAGCCGATGAAATGAATGGCATACAGGGCTGGTTGATCCGTCGTGTAGGAGGGTTTCCCGTAAATACTGGACGTGGAGGAATTAGCAGTATCCGTCAAACTGTGGAACTCCTGAGCAATGGCGAAGCACTGGTAATGTTTCCTGAAGGCAATATCTTCCGTAATGGTGAAGTAAACCGCTTAAAACCTGGTATGGCTCGTATTGCCTTGCAGGTAGAATCATCTCACCCTGGTATTGATCTTAAGATTGTACCGATTAGTCTTAATTATAGTCAGCCTATCCCTAAATGGGGTTGTGATGTCACAGTGACTGTTGGATCTCCGATTAGTGTAGCAGATTATAGTACTCAGTCAGTTAAAAAAGAAGCTGCACAGCTTACCCATGACCTGCATACATCGATGAGCAACTTAGACAAGAGTTCCACACAAAACTGTTCCAAAAAAAAGCTCCTGTAGAGTACAGGAGCTGTAAAAATCACTTAGCGATTAGTTAGCGATTAGTTAGCCATTAATTAGCCTTTCTTAGTCTGATTTACCATTGAGTTATTCACTCAATAAAATCACCTAGTCAAGGTCAGGCATACTAAGTACTGCTTCAGTTTCACGCTCAATACCTTTCTCGAATCCAGCAGCGGCAGCCCGTGCACGACCAGCGTGCCAGAGGTGACCAACTAGGAAGAAGAAAGCCATTACAAAGTGGAAACTAGCCAACCAAGCACGAGGGTTGACATAGTTGAAGGAATTTGCCTCAGTAATAATGCCACCTACAGAGTTGATGGAACCGTTAGGAGCATGGGTCATGTACTCAGCAGCACGACGTAGCTGCCAAGGCTGAATGTCATTTCTGAGCTTGTTAACATCCAGACCATTGGGACCCCGTAGAGGCTCCAACCACGGACCTTGGAAGTCCCAGAAGCGCATGGTTTCACCACCGAAGATGATTTCACCAGTAGGAGAGCGCATCAGGTATTTACCCAGACCAGTAGGACCTTGGGAAGACGCAATGTTAGCACCTAGACGTTGGTCACGGGCTAAGAACACGAAAGACTGAGCTTGAGACGCTTCAGCATTGGTAGGGCCATAGAACTCGCTAGGATAAGCGGTGTTGTTGAACCACACGTAGCAAGAGCAAATGAAGCCCATCATGGACAAGGCACCTAAGCTGTAGGAGAGGTAAGCTTCTCCAGACCAGACAAAGGCACGACGAGCCCAGCCGAAGGGTTTAGTCAGAATGTGGAATACACCACCAAAGATGCAGATCAGACCAATCCAGATATGACCGCCAATGATGTCTTCCATGTTGTTGACACCAATAATCCAACCTTCTCCACCAAAGGGAGCATCGACTAAGTAGCCGAAGATCACTGCGGGGTTCAGGGTTGGGTTGGTAATCAAACGAACCGCACCACCACCAGGTGCCCAAGAGTCATAAACACCGCCGACGAACATGGCTTTGATCACCAGCAAGAAGGCACCCAATCCTAAAATGATCAGGTGGAACCCGATGATACTAGTCATCTTGTTCTTGTCCTTCCAGTCGTAACCAAAGAAGTTAGAATAACTTTCTAAGGCTTCAGGACCACGAACAGCGTGATAAATACCGCCGAAGCCCAATACGGCAGAAGAAATCAGGTGTAGGACACCAATAACAAAGTAGGGGAAAGTGTCAATAATTTCGCCACCAGGACCAACACCCCAACCCAAAGTAGCCATGTGAGGGATTAGAATCAATCCCTGCTCGAACACAGGCTTTTCGGGAATGTAGTGAGCAACCTCAAATAGGGTCATTGCGCCAGCCCAGAAAACGATCAGGCCAGCATGGGAAACATGAGCTCCCAGCAACTTACCAGAGAGGTTGATCAGACGGGCATTACCAGACCACCAGGCGAAACCGGAAGATTCTTGGTCGCGATTGCCCGCAACCATACCAATATTAGAGAGCGTTGCCACGCGGTAGTACCTCCTCAGGGAACTCAAAGTTTTGGTGAGGTTGGTCTGCTGGAGCCATCCAAGCTCGCAGACCCTCATTTAGCAAAATGTTCTTAGTATAGAACGTCTCAAATTCTGGGTCTTCTGCTGCCCGGATTTCCTGGGACACGAAGTCATAGGCTCGCAGGTTCAATGCTAAACCTACAATTCCTACTGCACTCATCCACAAGCCAGTTACTGGCACAAACAACATGAAGAAGTGTAACCAGCGCTTGTTAGAGAAAGCAATCCCGAAGATTTGAGACCAGAAGCGGTTGGCGGTGACCATTGAGTAGGTCTCTTCCGCTTGGGTCGGGTTGAACGCCCGGAAGGTGTTGGCTTTATCTCCATCCTGGAACAGGGTATTTTCCACCGTTGCCCCATGAATAGCACACAGCAGAGCACCACCGAGTACCCCGGCTACGCCCATCATGTGGAAGGGATTCAGTGTCCAGTTGTGGAAGCCTTGCAGGAACAGGATGAAACGGAAGATACCAGCTACTCCGAAGCTAGGAGCAAAGAACCAGCTGGACTGTCCCAATGGGTACATCAGGAACACGCTGACAAATACTGCTATCGGCGCACTGAATGCGATCGCATTGTAGGGTCTAATGCCTACTAGACGAGCAATTTCAAATTGCCGCAGCATGAACCCAATCAGACCAAATGCTCCGTGGAATGCCACGAAGCTCCACAACCCTCCTAGTTGGAACCAGCGGGTCAAGTCTCCTTGGGCTTCTGGTCCCCACAACAACAGCAGGGAATGTCCCAGGCTGTTGGGAGGAGAGGACACTGCTACGGTCAGGAAGTTACAGCCTTCTAGGTAAGAAGAGGCTAAGCCGTGGCTGTACCAAGAGGTAACAAAGGTGGTACCAGTTAGCCAGCCCCCTAACGCCATGTAGGCACAGGGGAACAACAGAATGCCGGACCAGCCGACGAATACAAAGCGATCGCGCTTGAGCCAGTCATCGAGGATGTCAAACCATCCTCTGGTGCTGGGGGCGCGTCCTACTGCTACTGTCATAGATTCAAATCCTCATACATATAACGATTTGCAAGGATTCAAAATTGGGACGTTTTTACGTCTTTTTTGCGACACTCCTACCCTTTTAGAGGTAGATTTCCCTTAGATTTCAGTGATTTTAAGTCACTTCCCTCTTACAGGATTGTCTTTTAACGGGATGCCACAGGCTATAAGGTTAGGCTGTGGTCACTTAATGTTTCTTAAACTATCACGCCGTTTAACCCTTAACTTTATTCTCCCATAAGGAGAGTTGGGTTACAAACGTTACATACAATAATAATAAATACCAAAAATTTTACAAAATTACACATACTCCTCAGATTTTTTTTAGATTTAGTGTCAAAAGTTACATAATTTCCCTGTGTTGGTCAAAAATGTGATACTAATTCTAGATGAGCTCGCTGGAGTATCCATAACTTGCGCTATGTACTCTCGCTCCTCAGCACTATTGTCAAGTCAGATTTCATAGAGGCAACCACATCTTCT
Organism: Moorena sp.; assembly: GCF_982860115.1. Classification (NCBI taxonomy): domain Bacteria; kingdom Bacillati; phylum Cyanobacteriota; class Cyanophyceae; order Coleofasciculales; family Coleofasciculaceae; genus Moorena; species Moorena sp. The sequence goes on along the minus strand of NZ_CEYLVT010000123.1, from coordinate 8,301 downwards.
CATGGCAGCATCGACCAACCAACTGGAAAACCTGGTACTTCGACAATCGGTTCTTGGCTCTCGCCGTTTGAGCAACTATTTAGTGGCAGGAGCTGTATCCATAGGAGGTATAGGCTTTTTCCTCGCAGGGCTTTCGAGTTATCTCAACATGGATCTACTCCCGATTGGAGATGCAACCAACCTAATTTTTATCCCTCAGGGAGTAGCAATGGGGTTCTATGGCGTTGCTGCGCTGTTGCTATCTCTCTACCTATGGCTAACCATTTATTGGGATATCGGTGGAGGGTACAATGAATTTAACCAAGAAACAGGTATGGTCAGAGTAGTGCGGTCTGGCTTTCCCGGTAAAAACCGTGAAGTCGAATTCAGTTGCCGTACAGAAGATGTGCAGTCGATTCGAGTAGACATCAAAGAGGGTCTAAATCCACGCCGAGTCCTCTACGTCCGCACTAAGGATCGCCGGGAAGTTCCTCTAACTCGTGTCGGTCAACCCATCTCCCTTTCGGAATTAGAAAATCAGGGAGCAGAGCTGGCTCGTTTCTTAGAAGTTCCCTTGGAAGGCTTATAAATTACCAGGTGGCCCACTCCCTTATCAAGTTTTCCTGCTTAAATAAAGCTTATTAAAAAAATAAGTAGTATAGGCTACAGAAACTTAAACGGTAAACAAGTATAAACTCTTATCTAGTTAAACTAAGCATGAGTATGAATATCCGGCGCTGGCTATCTGTGATGTTAGTAGTGTTAGCTCTGGTAATAGCAGGATGCAGTGGCTCAACGTCGAACTCAACGGAATCATCAACTCCCGAAAACAACCCTACTCCTGCTGAGACTACCAGCAATCCCCAATTCAGCAATTTACCCCGACTAGACAAAAAAGCTACTGTTGAGCTGAGGGTAAAAGGCTCACCGATTACTATTGAAGTGGATGGCACCAATGCCCCAATTACAGCTGGCAATTTTGTGGATCTCGTTCAAAAGGGTGTTTATGACGGACTAGTGTTTCACCGAGTGGTAAGGGAACCTCAACCATTTGTTGTCCAAGGTGGTGATCCCCAAGGAAAAAACCCAAAATTCCCAGTAGAGCGTCTGGGCACAGGGGGGTTCATAGATCCACAAACAAATGAAACTCGCTACATCCCATTAGAAATTAAGCCGAAGGGGGAAGATCAACCGATATACAGCAAAACCTTTAAAGCAGCTGGAATTAGTAGTCGTCCTCAGTTGAATCATACTCGTGGTGCTGTAGCCATGGCTCGTTCCCAAATGCCAAACTCAGCCTCTTCACAGTTTTACTTTGCCCTAGCAGACCTGCCTTTCTTGGATGGGGACTATGCTGTATTTGGCTATGTCACTGATGGTATGAGTGTGGTAGACAAAATTCAGCAAGGCGATCGCATTGAATCAGTCAAGGTCACTCAAGGCATCGAAAACCTCAAGAAACCTTAAGATAAAAATTAACGAGCTTTCAACGAATCCGTGCAGGTATGCGTTACTGGGATTGGATTAGTATCTGCTTTAGGTCGCCTCAAACCCAGTTGGCAGCATTTGCTAAACGGTGAGTCCGCTATTAGGTGGTATCGACCCTTTGCGAATTTATCACCTCTACCGTTGGCTATGATTGGTCAGACACCAGCTTCTATTGAACAGCTGACCTACCAGGTTGTAGCAGATGCTCTTGAAGATGCGAACTTAACCATCCCTCTCAAGGATTGTGGTGTGGTGATTGGTTCCAGTCGTAGCTGTCAGGCGGCTTGGGAGCAACTAGCCCAGGAACAGATAACTAGTCATAGGAAACTCGACACCGAACCAGAGTATCCCCGATTTGATATCTTAAATGAGGAGATCTTAACTCTAGAGCATTGGTTAGACACTCTACCCCATCAACCGGCTATTGCTGCTGCCCATTACATTGGTTCCTTTGGGCCAGCACTAGCACCAATGGCAGCTTGTGCAACAGGAATTTGGGCGATCGCTCAAGGATTTGAATTGATTCAAACCGGTCAATGCCAACGAGTCATTGCTGGTGCTGTAGAAGCACCAATTACTCCTCTAACCCTAGCCGGATTTACTAAAATGGGGGCTCTAGCAAAAACTGGTGCTTACCCCTTTGACAAGCAACGTCAAGGCTTGGTGTTGGCAGAGGGAGGTTCTGTCTTGGTATTGGAGTCAGAGGATTTGGCTCGTCGTCGAGCAGCCCCTATCTATGGAAAATTAATGGGGTTTGGCTTAACCTCGGACGCTTATCATGTCAGTACACCTAACCCAAATCTACAGAGTGCGATCGCAGCGGTAAAACAATGTCTAGACCGTAGTCACCTATTTCCTACAGATATTGATTATATCCATGCCCACGGTACCGGAACCACACTCAATGACCAGAATGAAGCGGAGCTGATTCAGCAGCTATTTCCCCAAGGGGTGGCCATCAGTTCTACCAAAGGAGCCACCGGTCACACTCTTGGTGCCTCTGGAGCCATTGGTACTGCTTTTAGTTTAATGGCTTTAAAACACCAAGTATTACCCCCTTGTATTGGGTTGAGGGAACCGGAATGGGATTTTGATTTCGTAACTATAGCGCGTCAGTGCCAAGTCAGGCAGGCACTATGTTTTAGCTTTGGTTTCGGGGGGCAAAATGCAGTAACCGCTTTAGGAATATCCAGCAATTGCCGACATTAACCCACAATAATATGGTAGAGGTGATATCGTTAAGGAAACATTAAGTTTAATTAAATATACAGAACCAATCCCCTTGGGATTTAGGTTCAACCGACTTCATGCCGCAATTAGGAGCAACCCATAATAGTTATGATGCCCAACCAATCCCTTTGCTCTGAGCAAGATTGTAATCAGTCCAAGGATGACTATCCCCAGCACTTGGACAAGCCAGAGGAAGCTTGCGGAGTCTTTGGTATCTATGCACCAGAGCAAGATGTCGCTAAGCTGACTTACTTTGGTCTATTTGCCCTACAGCACCGAGGTCAGGAATCATCAGGGATTGCTACCTTTGATGACAAGCAGCTGCATGTCTACAAAGATATGGGGCTAGTCTCCCAGGTCTTTAATGAAGACATTTTGGCTAAGCTACCTGGTCAGATTGCCGTTGGTCATAACCGTTATTCTACTACTGGCTCTAGCCACATCGCCAATGCTCAACCAGCCGTAGTGGAAACTACCTTAGGACCCTTGGCTTTGGCTCATAACGGTAACTTGGTCAACACTATTCAATTACGTGATGATTTACTCAAGCATAACTCTAACTTGATGACCACCACGGATTCAGAACTAATCGCCCTAGGGATCGCTGCAGAGGTTAACCATGGCAAAGGGTGGTTGGAGGCAGCAATGAGAGCCTTTCAATCTTGCCAAGGAGCCTTTAGTTTAGTGATTGGCACACCGGCTGGATTAATGGGTGTTCGTGACCCCAATGGCATTCGCCCTCTAGTGATTGGCACCTTAGGTGGCAATTCTGGGGGCTACGTCCTGGCATCAGAAACCTGTGGTTTAGACATTATCGGTGCTGACTATCTGCGGGATGTGGAACCGGGAGAATTAGTGTGGATTAATGACGAAGGCATTGCTTCCTTCGACTGGAGTCAAAAGCCAGAGCGCAAAGTTTGCATCTTTGAGATGATTTACTTTGCTCGCCCTGATAGCGTCATGGATGATGAAACCGTGTTTAGCTATCGGTTACGCCTAGGGCGTCAGCTGGCAAGAGAGTCAACACCAGATGCGGACATGGTGATTGCTGTACCCGATTCTGGTATCCCTGCAGCTATCGGCTTTTCCCGAGAGTCTGGTATTCCTTACGGAGAGGGACTGATTAAAAATCGCTATGTGGGTCGCACCTTTATCCAACCCACTCAGAGTATGCGAGAAAGCGGCATCCGCATGAAACTTAATCCCCTCAAAGATGTCTTAGTGGGTAAACGAGTGGTACTAGTAGATGACTCCATTGTTCGAGGAAACACCAGCAGCAAACTTATCAAAGCGTTGCGTGATGCAGGTGTGGCTGAGGTACATATGCGAGTCTCTTCGCCCCCAGTTACTCATCCTTGCTTCTTTGGAATAGACACCGATAACCAAGAGCAACTGATTGCCGCCACCAAGTCAGTGGCAGAAATAGCCAATTATATTGGTGTGGATTCCCTCAATTATCTGAGTTGGGAGGGAATGATGCTAGCCACAAGGAAAGACTCCAAAAGTTTCTGCTCTGCTTGTTTCACAGGTCATTACCCTGTTCCCCTTTCAGAAGAACTCAAGCGTTCTAAATTGATGCTGGAAGAGGTGCAGGTTTGAAAGTCAAAGGTCAAAGGTAGCACCACACCCATAACAGGGTGAAGAAATTATCCCAATCCCTTTGCCTTTTTCCTGACCCCCGATCGTCGGGGGGATAAGGGGAGCCTTGATTGGTACTGTTGGCGACTTAGGAAATTTATTGAGGTGGCCAAGGCTGATCATCTCCTAAAGTTAAGAAATTCTACACCAGCTCTGCTAATGCCCACCATTGTTCAATGCATAGGTTATTATTATCACTGAGTGATTAAGAACGATTATGGGTGAAGCAAAACGCCGTAAAGCAGCACTGGGAGAAGACTACGGGAAAGAAGCCAACATATTTCCATGGCTCCCGATAACTAAAAGTCAGGGTGAACAGTTTGTTAAATGGACGACTAGGGGAGCTTGGGCTGGTATTGTCTTTATGATTGTATTCTGGCTAACGGTTAGATTTATAGGACCTGGATTTGGTTGGTGGCAAGTAAATTAACATCTAAGGCTCGCTAATCACACGGAACTATCGGTTGTACTTCAACTCGTAGTTAGGTTAGTTAAAGAATTTCGATAAACATATAGAAACTACTAATGTATATCCCTTGACTCATGAAAATTGTGACAAGGGAGCCAATTTGCCTTGACCGATAGGTTGATTTTGGGATAGAACAAGGCAAGAGATTAAGGAAAAGATTGACAAGAGTCTATTTTTTAGAAAAATCCCCCAATTCTATCCTGATTTATCTTGAAACATGAAGATTAAATTTTTAAGAAAGAATAGAAGCTCTAAAATCTAGGAGTGGTGTTTGGAGAACAGACGTGTTTATACGACTTGCAGAGGAGCACCGTCAATTTGTCAGAGATTTAGTAATGAATCTCCAGGCATTGGCAATTGTACTAGAAAACCAAGGCTATTTAGCGTCCTGCTACACCTGTGGTGGTCAGATGAATAGCGCATCGTTTATGGTTAGCTTGGGGGACAATCACCTGATTCGATTTTTGGTTTCAGATTACGGGATCACTTGGACTGAAATGCGCGATGACCGAGAACTGATGAAGTTGGAAGGTGCTGAAGCAATTGGTCAACTACAAGATCTCGCCAATTTGGTTAAATACCGAATTCGTCCTTCAGAATCTCACCCTGCCCTTAAGTTACCACTGTCGTGACCTGAGAACTGAGTAAGGCAAAATAGGAATCCAACCAGGATTGCTAAACACAGATATATAGCACAGTTTTATCCATATAATTCTGTCTATCTGTGTTTTTATCAACATCAACAGGGAAAGGGAAAAATTGATGGCTGGCTTCATAGCTGGCTAATTGAGTGTTGAACGTTAACTGTTGACTGTCAACACTCAACTGGAAATACTTCATCAAAAAGAAAAGCCCATAGAATGCTGTACCAACCACTAAGACCGACGGCTAAGAGCAGCATTGTAGACCTTCTCATTTTTCTGGACTGACTTCCACAAATCCACTACAGGCTGAGGATAGTCTACACCTATTCTTAGCCCATAGCGCTTTTGCTCATCCGATGATAATGTCCAGGGTTCATGGACTTTCTTGGCAGGGATAGAAGTAAGTTCTGGTAGCCAATGTTTTACGTATTTTCCGTGGGGATCATAATCTTTGGATTGTTTCTGAATATTAAAATAGCGAAAACCACGAGCATCATTGCCTACCCCAGCTGTGTAGTTCCAGTTGCCCCAATTGCTACACACATCATAGTCAATCAAGAGCGACTCAAACCACTCCGCTCCCATCTGCCAGTTTATCCCCAGATTCTTGGTCAGGAAACTGGCAACATTTTGTCTACCCCGATTGGACATAAAGCCTGTGGCTGTTAATTCCCGCATATTAGCATCCACTAGGGGAAAACCAGTCATTCCCTCAGTCCACAGGTCAAATCTCTTCCAGTCCTCCTTCCATGGTATGGTTACCCCTTGTAATCCAGATTGGCGAAATATTCGATTACCATGCTTGGCACAGATAAATCGGAAATAGTCGCGCCACAGTAACTCAAAGACTAACCAATAGGTGGAGTCGTTTTTAACCCGTTGTGTTTCGTACTCCTGAACCTGTTGATAGATATAACGAGGTGATAGACAACCCAAGGCTAGCCAGGGGGAGAATTTGGAGGAGTAATCTGCTCCCAACATGCCATTTCGGGTTTGTTTGTAACCCTTAAGACAGTCTTTTTGCCAGAAGTAGTGATCTAGTCTGGCTAGTCCGGCTGCTTCCCCACCTTTGAACTTTAACACTGCCCGTTGATCAGGGACTGGTGGCTCAAGTCCCAAGTCAGCTAACTGAGGCAGTTCACCAACATCTACTTTAGGTAAGGGTGGTAGAGTTTTGGGAGTGGGGAAGGTGGAATAAACTGTAGAAGATTTCTCCAGCTGCTTGCGAAATTGGGTAAATACTTCGGGAATGTGGGGAATACCAAAAGGCAATTCATTGATATGGAATAGGGTAGAGCCCCAAAATGACTTGACTTTTACGCCAATTTGAGCAAGCGCTTTTTTGAGGGCGGATTCGACGGCTAACTCTTCTGAGGTGACTTCCCGGTGATAGTAAACTGCGGAGATTCGTAGTTCTTTTGCTAAAGATGGAATAATCTGTTCCGGTAAACCCCGGCGCACCACTAAATTACTACCAAGATTACTACCAAGATTACTACCAAGGGATTTCCCAAGATCCGCAGCGTTAAGCGATCGCAAAGAATTCCGCAAGTCCGCTACACTTTCGAGCAAAAACTGAGCGCGAAATGCACCGGTTTTTGGGAAACCAAAGGAGGTAGTACCAAATTGTCGGTCATCAAAGCAGTACAGGGGGATAATTTCAGCTTTTTCCTGGACAGCTTGATAGAGTGGCTCATGGTCATGGATCCGTAAATCGTTGCGATACCAGATCACGATAAGTTTTTGATTCACAGTGGCTGAGGTCGGTTCTGTTTGATTTTGCCAAGATCCACGAAAGCGAGAAAATGACATTAAGCCGTAGCCCTGATGTCATGTGGTTTGTGGTGCTTTTTGTAGTTGCAGATTTTTGTAGTCCGATTGGATGGCATCCCGCAACTGCTCTAGGTGTTCGCGCTTCAGTGCGCTTTTTCACTCTACCAGCGTAACCCTTGCTGAGCAATTTTTTTACTGTGTCTCGGCGTTCGCGTAGCGTGGCCTAAAGGCGATCGACAAACAGAACATAAGACCAGAACTAGATTTTGACAATCGATGATTCAGGAATGCTCCTAAGTCTGCTAATTTAGTGCTTAGTAATGGCAAAGGTCTTAGGCGCTTTGATGCGGCGAAATAAAGGCGAAATAAAACAGTGATTAGAGCCAAGAATTTGGTTTTATTAATGATTAGGTAGAGATGAGTGCTTTGTCATAGCGATAGCTGGGACAATGTCATCTAGTGTGATGTCGAACATGAGGGTGAAGCGAGCATCTGGTATTAAGCAGCGCAGTGCTTGCAGATGGGCTTCTGCTTGATTGCGGCGGCTAAAGCGAGCGACAACGATTCGCTGGCATTTAGGCAGATGGCGGATGATGCGCCAAGGAAATAGTTCGTCTTTATAGCTCATTGATGCACTCCTATTAATTGCTTGTTGTATTCTAGGAAAAGTTTTGTAGTCCCATCTTCATCGAATAGACTGATAGGCTACTTACAGACTTCATTCGACAGACTTAATTCCAATACATGGTGTAATTATGTTAATTAAGTTATCAAGTGTCTATGCTTAAAATAAGCTTCTGATATAACTTGGGTGTGTAGGCGATGAGCCCAAGGAATGAGAAACACACAGACAACACAAGGAGAATATAAAATCCTAGTCAACAAACATGCTAACGCCAAGCAGGATTAAGAAACTAGACAAATTGGCCAAGAGGTTAAAGAGCAGTCCCAGCGAGTTGGTAGAGCAGTTTGCTAGAAGTCAAGATGATCCTAGTCTGGTTGCCCAGACACAAATGCTGGAGGTGCGCGCCCGTTCGCGCCCCGCGTCGGCTTTGCCGAAAGACGCGAGCCTAGGGCGCG
>NZ_CEYLVT010000122.1:12754-22253 GCF_982860115.1 Moorena sp. | reverse complement strand
CCTCCTGGGAGGGGTTAGGGGTGGGTTCCGATTCCCGATTCCCGATTCCCGATTCGACCGTAGAGCACATTTAGCCCCTTCCGGGCATTGCGAATACTGGGATGATTGGGGTCTAACACTGGCGTGAGGATACTGAGAGATTTGTGGAAAAAGCTCACAGCTAGCTTTATCCAATTCCTTACTCTCTTCCGAGATCAGCCAAGCCAAGTCACTCAGGTACATTCCCACTTGGGGATGATTGTTGCCGTAAGTTGAGTTGAGGGACTTGATGCACTCTTGATACAATTCTATGGCCTCGGTCAACTTGCCCAGGGTTTTGTAGGTCAGTGCCAAACTTGCTTTATGCACTGCTAAGTTAGGGTGATTGGGACCGTAGAACTTTTCAATTACGTTAATCGCGTCCTGGTGAAATTGTTCTGCCTTATGATATTCCCCAGAATAGTATACTAAGGCAGACTAGGATAAGCAGGTGCACAAAATTAATTACACATTTTGCAAAACTCAAAGCATTACGATGTAAGGGTTACAGAGATTCGTAGTAGGAAATTAATTTTGTTTAGGTGCTTAAGTAGAAATTGAAAAATGACAACTGGTTTAAGCAACCCTAGTCTTATGACTCAAACCTTCACCACCCAACACCTTTCCCCAGATGCGATCGCTCAGCTTGTCCAGTATTTGCCTGACTACATAAAGGTTGCACTCCAGGAAAAGTCTACGGAATTGGAATGTTCCCTCGAAGCTACCATTGAAATGGCAATTGCAAACTTCCTAGACGAAGAAGCATTGAGCTTTGAGGATTGTCTACTCGCTCAACGTCTGAAAAATAAGAATCAAAATTGTCGATAAATAGAATAACTAAAGCGATTACGAATTTGTCGCTGTAACTGAATCCGAATGTAAACACTCACGCTGCCGTTGTCCTATTTTATAAGCACTTAAGTGTATATCTGGCGCGAGTTTTGAGAATTGTCAATTGATCCGCCTTTCCCAACAAGTCATCTAACTCAGCCACCTCATCAGTGCAGAGCAATGATTCTACATTTCTGGCCACTAAATCATCCAAACGAGTTTGATCTGCCACAGCCAATTTACAACTTGCCAGTGCTTCTAACTCATCTACACTCAAACCAAGTAAACACTCCTCATCCAACCCTAATGGATTAGCGAGTCGAGAATAGGTGTTCCAATCCAATAAAACCCCAACTCTTTCTCCCTGCTCATTCGTGACATACTGTAATAAACGTGTCATATCAAAAACCTTGATAAGATAATGTAATCCTATCTTAGCCCGTTCTGTGTACCTGATGGTTATGCAAACCGCCGTAAGTTATGTTGTCCACAGAAATGCAATTTTACCTAAATAAAGTAGTAGATGAATATGAGTTGATTCAATTTTTGTCTAAAAGCCTCGATTTAAGGTGTGAAACCTTAATCTATCCTGATAGTAAAGCCGAAGCATTTGTAATGATAAATGACTATGAAATAGGTTTTCCTATGGATATAACTATTTCCTATACAAAGGGAGTTTCACTAGGCAAAGACTATTTGTGGTTAGCGAAGCTTCTGGCTAGGCATTATCAAACTATGGTAGCAACAGATTTACCAGAAGGACATCGGGACAAAATGAATCCCTATTGTTGGTGTGTAGCAGAACCAAATGGTTATTTATTAGAAATGCTGGAAGACCTTTCAGATGTCGAAGACAGACAAGGGTTGCTACTAAATAGCGATTCCAAGAAATTACTGACTACAGTCGGAAAATTGGCTTAACAACCACTGGCTTTACTTGATCGGATTCAGCATATTAACCAAACAAGCACCATTATCACCTTACTGGACTGTTCCCTTTGCTATGCAATCCCATAGCCAGTATGTTGACGAATATCAGGGGGATGAAAAGCAAGAACAATCCTATCCTTCGGTACTCCTGTGGCAACCAATTCATCCGTGATACCATCCTCAATCCCATCGTAATGAATCCAGATTTTACCATCGCGGATTTCAGCATGAACTATAGTACCATATACACGGCAATGGTTTTCCCAGCCTTCATGGAGCAGCATAAAATGATTGCAATCGCTACTGATAATTACAGAGGTAGTTACATCACCATAACGGTAAGGAAGATTGGCGTAATACTTTAAAATATTTTCTAGGTTTTTACGCCATTGATCTAAGGGTTGATTTGTGGTTTCCATGTTCTGGGTTTTTAGGGAGCAGGGAGCAGGGAGCAGGGAGCAGGAAAACAATTCTGTGTACTTGATAGTTATGGAAACTGCCGTATTTTTCGGGTTAATCTGTAAATCTATTCTAACCCTTAACCTATACCAAAACCGGTAAACTCACGTACTTCAGGTTCATGAAAAGCTAAAACAATATCCTGTTTAGGCACTCCCATTTCCACTAATCGGTTGGCAAGTCCCTCTTCCGTGCCGTCATGCTGAATCCAGATTTTTCCACCCTTAATATCAACATGTAAAATACAGCCAAAATCACGTTTATTCCCACGCCAACCAACATAGAGCAGTTGGTAGTGATCTTGCTCTGTATCAAAGACGGTCTGAACCTCGTATTCTGGTGCAATTGTTTGCCGTGAAGCCCGTTGAGCACGTTCCGAAAGAAGATGTCGAATATACTGGCGATATTGCTCTACAGCCATTGAACAATTACCTCCTGTTTCACATCATAAATTAGTAATCTAATCTGATACGGCACGGTATCGTTTCTGGTTGAGTATGATGGGTGCGCCCTAAGCCACCTCAATATACTCACAGAATGACACTGATTCAGGAGCACTTAATCCATCTTCTTTCAATCCTTCCAAATGAAAAATCACTGCCTCAGTAATTAATTGTTTAACTTCTTCTAATGTTTCTGCCACCGCAACACACCCAGGAAGATCGGGAACATAAGCACCGTAGCTATTTTTTCCTTTTTCAATAACAACTGCATAGCGCATTAAATTTTGTCCTCCTCTATTTGAGCTTGTCGCCATATATTTTTAAGAGTCCCAATTGGAACCTCAAGACTTGATTTACCCGATACTGTTACCGTACCAGACTTTGAGGGATGCTTATATTGTCTATGACTTCCTCTTGTCCTAGCAAGATACCAGCCATCTCCCTCTAACACTTTAATCACTTCTTTGACTTTCATAATCTTGTGTTTTAAGGCGTTCGCGTAGCGTAGCCCAAAGGGCTAATCCCATTGATTGCCAGTGCGTAGGCCAAGCCCTAACTCTTTGGGCTAATCCCACGATCTTGTAGGGTGCGCCCTCGACAGGGTAACGCAGCAAGCCTAAAAGAGTAAAAAATTCCAACTTTTAACCAAACCAGCATCATTAGCACCGGTGGGTTGCTGAAAAGCTGGGATTGATGATCGTGATTTGTCTGCCATCATGGAAGTAACTCCTACTTGGTTGGGAGGAAAGCCGCGCTGGTAGTGATTAACGGTTCTGACCAGCGCGGCTATTAGTATCGGTCTTTACCTTCTATAGTATAGATAACTCCTCAAAAAAATGCAAGAGTTAAATGAATAATATTTACATTTATTTACAAATAGTGTAATTAGCTATTTATAGACTCAGTTAGGTGTTATTTAATTTGACAGTATTTTTAAATTTACTGATATAAAAAGGGAGCTTATGATCTAAAATTAGGGAGCATAGAGTAGGTAAGAGTTAAAGTACTAAAAAGCCTGTCTACATCATTAGAATAAAATGCGTTCGCGTAGCGGCTCAATGCTCACGCATCGCGTTTCCAAGATTATGCGATCGCATTCAGTGCCATACAAGATTACGCGATCGCATCGAGTGCTGTACAAGATGATGGGTAAGGATTTACCCGTCAGCTGACCGCTGACCGCTGACCGCTGATAGCAGTTACTCAGGCTATAGCTACTTCATTTGTAATTGTTGAATCAAAGGAGCACATTGATAAACCATAGCCGCTCGACTATCGACATCCAGCTTCAGGAAGATCCGACGTAGATGAGCAGAAACTGTCCATTCACTAATTTCAAGGTGTTTAGCAATTAGCTTATTAGACTGACCTGAAGCAACAAGAGTAACAATTTGTAACTCTCGTTCTGTTAAGAGACTAGCAAGATGAGATGTGGCGGAAGTAGTATTTTCTTCTGTAATTGCATAAACTTTTCCATTTACCTCCAGATAACCAACTGTATTCAAAGGACAACTGTTTTCAGGGAGTAAATTAGAGCTAGTCCCTGAACTACTTTGAAATTCGTGGTTTGTTTCACAAACTAAAAAACAAGAATTATTGATAAACAGCTTACCAATCACTTGATTTACTAACTCTGATTCTAGATCTTTACTAGCTAGATCTTGACCATAAAGAGTAAGATTACGTTTTTCTTTCATAAGAAAAATTTCAAGTACCTATAGACATCCTGTTTGATTGATCAGCGGAACCTGGGGAAAGATAAAAGTAAGCTATCAGCTATCAGCTATCAGCTATTAGCTATCAGCTATTAGCTATTAGCGGTCAGCGATTAGCGCTACGCGAACAGCTATTAGCTATCAGCTTATGGGCTACGGCTGACGGCTGTTCGCGTAGCGTGAGCTTTTAGCTCACCGCTGACGAACTTCGGAGCAGGGAATGATTGAGCTCCCCAAGACTGCGCTGCATAGCTTCGTTCCTTGAATTTGTCAACACCATTACACCGATTACTATAACTATTCACAAATGATTTAGGAAGATCAGATCCATGGATGGTCTGACCCCCCCTTCCATTTTGTTGAATAGCAATCAAAAAGGAATTAAATTGTTAAAAAACTTATAGTTTATCTAGGCTTTACAAATGATTTGTAAAACTATATTTTAATTTTTGATAATAAAAAAAACGCTGTATTCCTTATTGCTGTTAGCCGATCCGGACTTTTCTCTTCTCTAAAGGTTTTAGTTCTATGTTTATATCTCAAATGGAAAGACTATACCAGAACGCTTTAGTATTTATCCATAGATCTTCCTTCAACTCTGGGAAATTCCCCAAGTCTTCAGGCTCACAGGCAAAGTTATCGCTCCAAGACAGCTTAGACATTCTTTCAGATACTGGAAGTGCAGGTGTCACAAGATGTATAACACACAGATGAAGCCCTTCCCATAAAAGTTTTGCCAGTCCAGTGTAAATCATCAACTGGCGTAAGTAGTCCGATTCCAAAGCCACAATTCGATCCTGCCCACTGACCAGTTGGCAAGAAATTCCCAAGTTGTCCAAAGCTTTGCAGATATCTGGAGGACGATTATTACTAAAATCTGTAGGATTCTGATAGCTCAGTATAAAAGCAGAATCTAAACTCGCAGTTAGAGCTACAGTATCCCGGAATGACGCCATTAAAGTATCATTGGTCCCCTGTGACTGGTTAATGCGTCGATCTAATAAGCGTGCTAAATATTCCCATCGTGGCAAGAGCTTGGTAGTTGTACCTTTTGGCAGTAAAGACTCCCTGAGACTATCCCCCAGCCAGAATAGATTTAGTCCTAGCAAATCATTCTCGGTTTGTAATCCTTTCCACTCTTGAAGCGACCAAATCACACTCTCTAAGGTTGCTTTCTCCTGTTCAGATGCCTTTTCATTGAGAGTGCTTTTGGAAATCAGTAGTTCTGGTTGTTGTAAATAAAACTTAGTATTGTTAAGAATATGCCAAAGCTCTCTTGCTATCCAGAGTTCCATTATTTCTCCTAGCTGCTGAGCAATGTGGACTCCATAATAGGAGAGCGCCAAAGCTGGATCCAGTACACAGATCCATTGCTTGGAATCAAGTTGGCTGAAAAGGGGAGTTATGAGCATTTTCAAGACGTCACTCCCATTAAAATAGCAGTTTTTATCCCAATTCTGTAAATTACGGCTAGCCATCAATTTTATCTCCCCATTTCCCCATTTCCCTATCTCCCCATTTCCCCATCTACCCATCTACCCATCTCCCTATCTACAGAGGAATAGCGTTAATTTATCAATTTTGGATTTGAAAAACCAGTCACAGGATCTTGCTAGTCCAAATCGATTAGTTCAAATGAGCTAGTTGAACTTGACTAGCTAGAAAACGTGACTGGTAGAGGATGTCTGAAAGAATTAATAATAAATAAGTTTTCAAACACGCCCTAGCCTGTGAGAGTCTGGTGCGTGGCTGCTCAGTAAATCCAACCAGGTCAGTCAGGATGATTAGCGATCTGAGTCAAGTGTTGAGAAGAATTTTGGAACAGACCAGCCTATCGTCGAGGTTTCCAGAATTAGCGGAGGCTCAAATTTCCTTTGAGCGTCCCTCAGAATCGTTTAGTCCTGGACAGACGACGGTGAATTTATTTCTGTACGATATTCGGGAACACCTGGAACTACGTAATAATGAACCAACGATCGAGAGGCGCAATGGACAGGCAATTATTCATAATCCTCCAAAGCGCATAGCCTGTTCTTATTTAGTCACAGCTTGGCCCATTGGTGGCGAAGAATTACCCCTGCAAGAACACCGATTACTCAGCCAAGTGCTGCAAGTATTCTTAGCCTATCCAACTATTCCAGAAATACCTTTTTTAGAAAATACCCGACTTGCTGGGCAAGAACCAGCCTTACCAATGGTAACTGCTCAACTAGATGGAGTACAAAGCACTGCTGAGTTTTGGACTGCCTTGGGGAATCAATTACGTCCTTCCATCACAGTCACAGTAACCATTGCGATCAAGGAACTCTTTGAGCCAGAGCCAACCCCCATTGTCATTACTCAAAATTGGCAATTAGGTGAGCGGATTTCACCATCCTCACAACAACTGGTGCCAGGCACCGCACAAGGATTTTTCCGGATTGGTGGGCGAGTTACCGATGCTGACAATAAACCTGTTGTAGGCGCAACGGTTATTTTGGTTGAGTGTAATCTGAGCGCAGCCACTGATAAAGATGGACAGTACACCATCGGGGCAATTACCGCTGGTGCTTATACCTTACGGGTGCAGTTAGAAAATTTAGTACAGGAGGTTAATATCACTATCCCAGTAGAATCCCCAGCAAGTAATTACAACTTAGAGTTACAGCAGTAATTTTTGTGATGATCAAGGAGTAAGAATTATGCCACAGTATCTTTCGCCAGGCGTATATGTTGAATACGTGCCACCCGCTTCCCTACCCATTGCTGGAGTTGCAACCAGTGTCGCTGGGTTTATTGGTGTGGTAGCTGATAATGTTACTATGCCACAGCAACCAGGACAGTTTCAAAATGATAGTGATGGTAACCCTGTTTTAGATGATCAGGGTAATCCTGTTCCTGCCCCGTATGAGCTGACGACCGCAGGTGAACCAACATTAATTACCAGTTGGGAAGAGTTCAAAACTAGGTTTGGTGATTTCCAAGAGGGCAATAAAATCTTAGCCCATGGGGTGTATGGCTTCTTCTTCAACGGAGGTTCCCGTTGTTATGTACTGCGGGTTGCCGCTGCAACAGACATTGATAACCCGGCTGAAGAGTTAGAGAAGTTTGAAACAGAGGATGAAATCACCATTGTTGCCGTCCCTGGAGCAATAAGTCAAACTCAACACACTGCTATTATCGCTCACTGCGCCAAGATGGGAGACCGAGTGGCCGTCCTAGATGGCGATCAAACTAAAGAGCCAAGTGATGTAGAAAATATCCGTCCCGTTGGTCGTAGTCAGCAAGCCAGCTATGCTGCTATCTACTATCCTTGGATTAAAGTCTTTGATCCCGTTAGCAATGCCCCAGATACTATACCTCCTAGTGGTCATCTTGCTGGAATCTATGCTCGTAATGATGCCACCCGGGGAGTGTTTAAAGCACCTGCTAACGAAGTTATTGTTAATGCCCTCGATGTCAGTCGTCCCATTAGTAAAGCCCAGCAGGATGGTTTAAATCCGGAAGGGATTAACGTTATCCGTTCTTTCAAAGGCACCATTAAAGTCTGGGGAGCCCGGACTATGGCAGATGATGCTAATGCTGATTTTCGCTACGTCAGTACCCGTCGCTATTTCAACTACCTACAAGAGTCGATTGATGATGGTACTCAATTTGCTGTCTTTGAACCGAATAATCTAGCCCTGTGGCAACGGATTAAACGGACAGTAGGTGACTTCTTGTTAAATGAATGGCGCGATGGAGCTTTGTTTGGGGAAACACCAGAGCAAGCTTTCTTTGTTAAATGTGACGCGGAAACCAATCCCAAAGAAGTAAGAGAGTTAGGCCAAGTCGTTGCCCTGATTGGGGTAGCCATTGTCAAGCCTGCGGAATTTGTTATCTTCCGCATCCAGCAAACCGCTGGTGAGTAATAAGGCGAGTAATAAACTTTTGAACTAACTGGAAAGGAGATTTAGTCATGGCAAGAGTTGATCCCTATAAGAACTTTCGTTTCCTGATGGAAATTGATGGTATTGTTCAGGCAGGATTTTCTGAATGTAGTGGTTTTGGTTCTGAAGTAGAAGTCGTTGAATATCGTGAAGGTGGAGACGATGCTACAGTACGTAAGCTGCGAGGGAAAGCCAGTTACCCTGATATTTCCCTGAAATGGGGAATAACCGATTCCCGTGAACTCTATGACTGGCACTTAGCCGCAGTCAATGGAGAGGTTGAACGCAAAAATGGTTCCATCATTCTGCTTGATGATACCGGACAGGAGAAAGTACGCTGGAACTTCTTTAACGCCTGGGCTAGTAAGTATGAAGCACCTAGTTTGGATGCCAAAGGAAGTGATGTTGCCATTGATACCCTTACCGTGAGTTGTGAACGTCTGGAGCGGGTATAAATTATGACTAATCTCACCATGATGCCTGAGCAAGCAACAATGCTGCAAACTGAGTATGAGTTTACATTACCAGCAGGTTATGTGGACAAACAGGGGAATTTACATCGGGAAGGGACAATGCGATTGGCAACGGCTGCTGATGAAATTGTGCCCCTGAAAGACCCTCGCGTACAATCTAATCCAGCCTATTTAATTGTGATTCTGCTATCTCGGGTGGTCACCCGCATCGGTTCTGTTGAAATGATTAACCCAAAAGTGATTGAAGGGTTATTTGCCTCAGACTTGGCTTATTTGCAGGATCTGTACAATCGGATCAATGGCAATGGCATGCGATCGCTCCAGATTATCTGTCCCCACTGTGAAAAAGATTTTGCCGTGGAACTAGATATGTCGGGGGAATATTAGGCTACCCCCTGGATCAACTCCATCAGGAGGTAGCCTATCTGGCCTACCACTTTCATTGGCACTATGAATCTATCATGGCCATGGAACACAGTCAGCGACGACGGTGGGTGGAGGAAATTGCCCAGATTAATCGACGTTTGAATGCCCAAACCGGTCAGATAGAGTTTATCTGAAGGCTCACAGAATTAGCGATCGCTATTGAGCTGGGGTGCATCTGTTAAAAGCTACTTGACCTGGTGGGTGGAACGGGCATCTTGCCCGTTCAGATAGAGTTTATCTAAAGGCTCACAGAATTAGCGATCGCTATTGAGCTGGGGTGCATCTGTTAAAAGCTA
>NZ_CEYLVT010000122.1:0-12654 GCF_982860115.1 Moorena sp. | reverse complement strand
CTTGACCTGGTGGGTGGAACGGGCATCTTGCCCGTTACTGCTCCCTGCTCCCTACTCCCTGCTCCCTACTCCCTGCTCCCTGCTCTTTATATTGCAACAAAACAATGGAAGATTCTCCTTACAGTTCAACCTTAGGGCAACGTCTACAGCGGCGACTGGTTAAACCTGCTGGGGTAATTAATACCCAGCAGTTACATTCTCATTACCAAGCTACTCAAGGGACAGCGGGAAGACTTGTACAAAAGTCCATGTTACCGGAACAAGTAAAATTCCGTTATGGTTCTGGAGTTTTGCAGCCTACAGCGATCATGTCACGTCTTCAGCGACAGCGCACAGAATCAGCCGACGGTTTTGATGGGCAATGGCGAGTCAATCCTGACGGCTATTCAGGAACGGGAAAAACAGCTCAAACCTTTGTGCAGACTCAACCAAGAGCATTTCATAATAGTAGGGACAATAGTAGGAAAATTGTAGGGAAAAGTCCGACAGCAATATCCCAGAAAGTAACAGTAATGACCAAGCCATTGGTCAAAGAAACTAACCACAACCAGAGTAAAAGCCCAGTTTCATTAACCCCAGTTTCATTGGTAGAAAAAAAGCCTAAGTCTGCTTCCTCTAGTACCCTTGGGAACACAATTAAGGAAACTGGGGAGAAGGGAAGTAGGCAAGGAACACAACCACAGCTTAAGATTAATCGCAAAGCAACCTTGGCAGAAGTTAATACCTTATCACGTCATGAGTCTCATACTGTACAAGCGCAAAGAGATACTAAATCTATTACTAAATCTAGTACTAAATCTAGTACCAATCCTACAGTAACTCAAACTAAACCTGAAACCAGTAGCTCTTCGTCACCTCCCTACCCTGAAAAATCGGGAACGTTGCGGATTAGTCGAAAAGCAACCATGACAGCAGCTAATGCTAGTCATGTTGCTAGAGTTCAAAGTAAATCTATTCCAGATCTACCTCTTGCTCAAACCAATAGTCCATCATCTTCAAGTACAGTTTCCAGAAAAGAGGATAACGAGGAGACTGTAATTCAAACCAAAATTTCGCCCTTACAGCCCAAATCAGGTCAGATTACCTCTCCAGGTGATTCTTTTCAAAACTCAGCTCAAGATTTACCTCTAGCTAAAACTGCAAGTGCCTCATCCCCAACTACAGTATCTAGAAAAGAGGATAACGATGAGACAGTAATTCAAGCTAAACTCTCGCCAAATTCCGGTAAACTAATCTCTCAAAGTCCCACCATAAGTAAAGCTAGTCATTCCCCAACTATAAGTCACAGTAACTCTAGTCCAGATTTACCTCTAGCTAAAACTGCAAGTGCCTCATCCTCAAGTCAAGTATCTAGAAAAGAGGATAACGAGGATACAGTAATTCAAGCTAAACTCTCGCCAACTTCTGGTAAACTAATCTCTCAAAGTCCCACCATCACTCAAGCTAGTCATTCCCCAACTATAAGTCACAGTAACTCTAGTCCAGATTTACCTCTAGCTAAAACTACAAGTGCCTCATCCCCAACTACAGTATCTAGAAAAGAGGATAACGAGGATACAGTAATTCAAGCTAAGATTATCCCGAATTCCGGTATAATATCTCAAAGTCCCACCATCACTCAAGCTAGTAATTACCCAAGTCAAGTTAACAGTAACTCTAGTCCAGATTTACCTCTAGCAAAAACTACAAGTGCCTCATCCCCAACTACAGTGTCTAGAAAAGAGGATAACGAGGAGACAGTAATTCAAGCTAAACTCTCGCCAAATTCCGGTAAACTAATCTCTCAAAGTCCCACCATCACTCAAGCTAGTCATTCCCCAAGTCAAGTTAACAGTAACTCTAGTCCAGATTTACCTCTAGCTAAAATTACAAGTGCCTCATCCCCAAGTCAAGTATCTAGAAAAGAGGATAACGAGGATACTGTAATTCAAGCTAAACTCTCGCCAACTTCTGGTAAACTAATCTCTGAAAGTCCCACCATAAGTAAAGCTAGTAATTCCCCAAGTCAAGTTAACAGTAACTCTAGTCTAGATTTACCTCTAGCAAAAACTACAAGTGCCTCATCTCCAACTACAGTATCTAGAAAAGAGGATAACGAGGAGACAGTAATTCAAGCCAAAATTATCCCGAATCCGCCCAAATCAGGTCAGATTACCTCTCAAGGTGATACCATAAGTAAAGCTAGTCATTCCCAAACTATAAGTCACAGTAACTCTAGTCTAGATTTACCTCTCGCTAAAACAAATAGTCCATCATCCCAAAGCACGATTCAAGCTAAAAATCAACCTTTAAGTAAAGGAATTATCCAAACAAAACTAGCAGAAAAAAACTATCAACCAACTGGTATCATACAGAAACAGCAGGGAAATTTACCTGTACAACTATCCCAAAAAGCCTCAATTGCTAGTAACCCTAGTGTAGTTTCCACAACCCCTACCCAGTTATCTTCCTCATCTGAGTTAAACAGGGTTTGGCTGAAAACTACCAATACCATCGAGGCTAATACCATAGAGGCTAGTAAAGGGTTATCAACCACAAGCTCCCATCATCAGAAACTGCCTCTACCTCTAGCAATCACCCAAATAAAACCAAATGGAGCGATCGCACGTCAAACCAATGCAGTGGAAAACTCTACCGTTCAAGCAAAGTCGGGAAATGCCACAACCCCGATGTCTACCCCAGAAACAGCATCAGCATCAGGGATAGATTTAAGCAAAGTGGCTGAACAAGTCAGTCGTATTCTGGCTCGTAAACTAATGGTAGAAAGGGAACGTCGGGGGCTTCGTAAATGACACTATTACAACGAATATTAAATACGCTGAGATTAGGGAAATTGACCATTACTCCCTTAAAAAAAGAGGATAATCAGTACACAAGGTTTTCCCCAATTTCAGTGCAATTCAATCCAGAATCTTATTCTATCAGTAAAACAGTCAACTGGGGACCAACGGACAACTCCAGTGGAGAAGAATGCAACACCCAAAGACAGGTTAATGCCCCCACGGTCCAATTTAAAGGAGGAGGTAGTCGTCAGCTAACTTTGGAACTGTTTTTCGATGTCACTGAAAGCATTATTTTTCAGGATGTTCGACAAGAAACCAACAAAATTGTAGCTCTAACTCGCATTGATCGAGATCAAGGTCATCCGCTAATTTGTGAAATTTCTTGGGGTGACGCTCCTCCCGGTTCCGATTTCCCTTTTATTGGTGTCATTACCAGTTTGACCCAAAACTTTACCCTCTTTAAAAGCAATGGTAAACCCCTAAGAGCCAATTTAAACCTTACTGTCCTAGAATTTCTCCCTCCCTTAGCAGATCAACGTCAAACCGATCCTGAACTTACCACTCATATTATCAAGGGTGGCGATACGTTAAGCAATATATCAGCCCAATTTTACCGGAATCCTAAACTTTGGCGCATTATTGCCGAAGCTAATCAACTCGATGATCCACGTAACTTAGAAAAGTACATTGGTCAAACCTTAACTATCCCAAAATTAGGTTGAGGGCAATGTTCTATAGCATTTCTGTCAGCTATCAGCTATCAGCTATCAGCTATCAGCTATCAGCTAATAGGTCATGAACAATCTTGCTGATTTTTCATAACACCAAAAAATCCTCCAAGCTCTTTCATAATGCTCCCTGCTCCCTGCTCCCTGCTCCCTTTTACCATCAATCCTATATTCACAACTCAAATAGAAATGATCTATGCCAGTTGCTAACCGCGAAAGCCCTCTTGTTCCTAATTTTGAGATTATCATCAACGGCTCACCCTTGCCTGTGGAAGCGAAATTGCACGTCATTAGCCTTACCGTTGACCATGATGTGAAATTACCAGGCATGTTTACACTGGAACTTACAGATTCAGATAGTAAGCAAGAAGAAACGACTTGGATTAATGACGAAAAACTGTTTGCCATTGGCAATGTCGTGGAGGTTAAACTCGGCTATGATGATGATTTAGAAACCCTGATTGTTGGCGAAATTACCGGCATAGACCCAGAATTTGTCTTTGATAGACTGCCCAGGTTAACGGTGCGGGGTTATGACCGTCGCCATCGTCTCCAGCTAGGTAAAAAAACCCAAACCTTCCTCCAGCAAAAAGATAGTGATATTGCTGCCAAAATTGCCAGGGATGCAGGACTCACGGCTAAAGTTGAAGATAGCCAGGTAGTGCATGAATATATTTTACAAGCCGAGCAAACGGACATTGAGTTTTTGCAACAGAGAGCCAAACGGATTAACTACGAAGTAGTTGTTGAAGATAAAACCCTATTTTTCCGAGCTGTAGGCAATGCCGAAAGTGAGATTCTAACCCTTACCTTTGAAGATGACTTGATGGAATTTTATCCCCATTTGTCTTCTATGGGCCAAATAAGTGAGTTAACAGTGCGGGGTTGGAATCCTAAAGAAAAGCAAGAGATTGTTGGACAAGCAAAGGTTGGGGATGAAGTTTCAACAATGGGGGGACAAAAAAGTGGTGCTGCCCTGGTTAAAGACGCTTTTAGTACAGCAGTTGTCCAAGTAAGCGATCGCCCAGTATTAACTCAAGCAGAAGCAGATCAATTTGCCAAAGCCCGCTTCAATAATGTCGCACTGACCTTAGTTACTGGTGAAGGGGTTTGTTGGGGGCGTACAGATTTACGAGCAGGCAAAGTCATCAAGATTGAGGGCTTAGCAAAACGCTTCAACGGTCAGTATTATGTCACTGCCACTGTTAATCATTATCACGCCCAGTCGGGATATCGTACCCATTTTACAGCTCGGAGGAACAGCACATGAAGTTATTTGACCTATTAACTGATACGGGGCAAAGGGAAGCTCATGCTTCTCGTATTTATGGTGTCGTAGTTGGTGTAGTTACCAACAATGAAGACCCAGAAGGACTAGGTCGGGTTAAAGTGAAATACCCCTGGCTAAGTGATGAAGACGAAAGTGACTGGGCGCGGGTAGCCACACTAATGGCGGGAAATGAAAGAGGGATTTATTTTTTGCCGGAAGTAGATGACGAAGTATTAGTAGCTTTTGAACATGGTGATGTCCGTTTGCCCTATATTATCGGGTCTTTGTGGAATGGTAAAGAATTACCACCAGCAACTAATGAAGATGGTGCTAATAATATCCGGGTAATCAAATCTCGTAGCGGTCATGTCATCCGTCTCAATGATGAAGAGGGGGCGGAAACTATTGAAATTGTCGATAAAACCGAGAAAAATAGTATTATTTTTGATACAGCTAACAACACCATTGCTATTACCACCGATGGAGACATTACTTTATCAGCATCCCAAGGTAATATTAAACTAGAGGCACAAAATATTGAAATCAAATCTTCAGCAGATACCAAAGTTGAATCCGGTGCAGGAATGGATATTAAAGCCAGCAGCACCATGAATCTTAAAGGTCAAACTATTAATCTAAACTAGTAGAGTATTTCTCAATTCATTGAGAGACTTTATTTCTAGGTTTTAGGGAGTAGGGAGTAGGGAGCAGGGAGTAGGAAAGTCAGAAGATAGAACTAAAAAAAGCACTATTATAAAAGTATTTTTTTAAGAGGTATAATTTAATTATGGGACAACCAGCAGCTAAACAAGGGGACCAAATTACCGCTATTGATACTCATATTGTTATGGTACCCTCCCCAGGGGGACCAGTGCCAACTCCTCTACCTCATCCTTTTACGGGCATTATCAATGGCAACCTCAGCAGTGATGTCAACATTATGGGAATGCCAGCAGCAACTGTGGATAGCACTGCGGATAATACTCCACCTCATATTCCCACACCTCCTGGCACTTCCTTTCAAAGTCCTCCTGCTAATAAAGGAACCATTAAAATTGGTAGCCCAACGGTAAAAATTAACGGTAAACAAGCAGCCAGAAATGGAGATATTGCTGAAACGTGTAATGATCCTGCCGATTTACCAATCGGACAAGTAATCGCAGTGGGTACAGTTTTTATTGGCTGAAAAGGAGAAGGTTATGTCAAAACCCTTTTTAGGTGTTGGAGTAGGATTTCCCATCAGTTTAGATACTAAGGGAGATTTCCAACTTGCGGAATATGAAGAGAGTGTACGCCAGTCAATCGTAATTATCCTTGGTACTGCCAAAGGTGAGCGAGCCATGCGTCCCGACTTTGGTTGCAGCATTTATGACTTAGTTTTTGAGCCCAATTCACCTGCCACTGCTGGTAAAGTATCCCAAGCTATACAGGAAGCCTTACTGTTCTTTGAACCCCGCATTGATGTTATAGATGTGCGCGTTCAATCCCCTATTCCAGAACAAATGCTGGTCAATATCGACTATCAAGTGCGAGCAACCAATAATGTTTTTAACCTAGTTTATCCATTTTATCTAGAAGGGAGTGCAGGTTGATGGTTAAACTAGCGCCCAAAATTGATCAACGGACAGCAAAGGATATTGCCGATCAAGTTCTCTATGGACAAAATTCCTGTAAAGTAGTGATTTTTGCCTTCTCGCTCCTTATACAGAGCGGCTTATATCGACTCGCATTACTACTTCAGGAATTTAGAAAACATACAGATACAGGAGAAACTAAACCTCTTCAGGAACTTATCAAACACTATACAGGAGAAACTCAACCTGTTCAAGGAAGGAGTGCTGCTATAGTTAATATCTTTGCCCGTTTTGCCGAGATAATTATCGAGCGACTCAATCAAGTTCCCGATAAAAACTTCTTAGCCTTTTTAGATTTATTAGGAGCGTCTCGCTTACCACCCCAACCAGCACGAGTACCCTTGACATTTTCCTTAGCTGCCGGAACTATCGTTGATGCAGTAGTCCCAAAAGGGACACAAGTTGCTGCACCTCCAGCGGAAGGAGAACAAGACCCTGTTATTTTTGAAACTGAACGGGAATTGGTAGTAACAGCCGCAAAATTAGACTCTGTTTTTGTGCGGGATCCAGAACAGGATTTGTATAGTAATCATAGTTCAATTATTACTACACCAGCATCACCAGGCGTTGATATTTTTCGGGGCAACCAAGAGATTGAACATAGTTTATACATTGGGCATAGCAAACTTTTAGGGTTTGCTGAAATTGATACCTTTAAAGTAAAGATTAATTTATCACAAGCCCTTGGTACTCCAGGAGAAGTAGAATGGCAAATTTGGCAGGAAACGGAAGATGGAGCTAATTGGCAAGATATTACACCGAGCAATAATGAAACTACTGAAGGCTTGACTCAAATTGGCGATCGCGACATTGAATTTAGTAATATTACCGCTTTACCGTTAACTACTGTTAATTCAGTAACTAATCGTTGGCTTCGCTGCCAGTTAGTTACTGCCATTACCAGTGTCAATCAATTACCGAAAATTGAGGATATCAAACTTGAAGCGAGTATTATTTCTAGCAACCTATTAATTGAAACGGCTTTTCTTAATCAATTACCCGTTGATTTAACTAAAGAGTTTTTTCCCTTTGGTGAAAAACCGAAGCTTGGAGATACCTTATATTTAGCCAATAGTCAAATTTTTTCTCAAGAAAATGCTCAAATTACTCTTCAGGTTAACTTGAGAAATCCCGCCACAGAAACTAGCGATGAACCAGATGGCGTTCCTACAGTACATTCCATAACAGAAGGTAGCGGTGAAC
This sequence comes from Moorena sp., assembly GCF_982860115.1. NCBI lineage: Bacteria > Bacillati > Cyanobacteriota > Cyanophyceae > Coleofasciculales > Coleofasciculaceae > Moorena > Moorena sp. The sequence goes on along the minus strand of NZ_CEYLVT010000122.1, from coordinate 5,036 downwards.
CAGATGACTTTCCTTTACCTACAGACGCTTCAAATAATTTAAGACTTAAGTGGGAATTTTGGAATGGTAAGGTCTGGAAAGAATTAGGAACTGCAGTTGCTTCAGACAACACTAGTAACAATCCAGAAGCTGAATTTGAAGACACTACCAAAGTTTTTACTGGAAATGGTCAGGTAAAGTTTCCCTTATTTGAAAAACCGGCTTCCACAACTATTAATGGAGTAGAAAGTTTCTGGATTCGTGTGCGAATTAGTGCCGGAAACTATGGTAGAGAAGCATCCTATCAACAAGTAGAAGACAGCTATCAATTTCAGGAAGCAACGTTTGCGCCACCCTTGATTGAATCAATTGTAGTTAGCCACACCTTAACACTATCAGACGAAGAACCAGAAGAGGTTATCACCTACAATGACTTCGTTTATTTAACTAATAGTCCTAAACCTTTCTTTCCTTTTACAAGAACCGACCTTAAAAAACAAGCTTTCTATCTGGGCTTTAGTTTACCATTAGCTAGAACAGAATTTACCAATCGTAAGATCAGCCTTTTTTACTGTGTAACTGAGGTAAAATATGGAGACGATAATGTCCCGTTATTACCTAATTCAACGGATGTGCTCCAATTGGATCAAACTGAACAAGTTCAACTATTATGGGAATATTGGGATGGCCAAGCATGGCAACAACTAACCATAAGAGATGAAACGGAAAACTTTACCCGTTCCGGTTTAATTGAATTTCTGCCACCAGGGGATTTTTCACCAAGGGAAGACTTTAATTTACCTCCCCGTTATTGGCTGCGGGTTAAATGGTTAAAGGGTGACTACGACGTTGAACCTAGGCTGAAACAAGTACTGCTTAACACTACCATGGCAGCACAAACAGCTACGATCCAAAAGGAAATTGTTGGCTCCAGTGACGGGACTGAAAATCAAACATTTCAGACAACTAGTCAGCCAATTTTAGCAGGTCAAGAGCTGGAAGTGCGGGAACCGGAAATACCTTCTGCCCTAGAAAAAGACAAAATTGTCCTTGAAGAAGGGGAAAAGGCTATTACTGTTACTACTAATGAAACCGGAAGACCGCAAGAGATTTGGGTCCGTTGGCATCAAGTTCCGGATTTCTATCAATCAGAACCACGGGATCGCCATTATGTCTTTGATAATCTTACCGGAAAAATCACCTTTGGGGATGGACGCAATGGACTGATTCCTCCTCCTGGTCAAGGCAATATCCGCATGAGTCGCTATCAAACTGGTGGTGGAACTGCTGGAAACAAACCGGCTGGGGCGATTGTCCAACTCAAAACCACAGTCCCCTATGTGGACAAAGTGATTAACCATCAAGCAGCAGCAGGGGGGGCAGAAGCGGAAAGCCTTGACTCCCTAATCCAGCGCGCACCTAAGGAAATTCGCCATCGTCAGCGTGCTGTGACTAGGGAAGACTACGAAGATTTAGCCAAGCTGGCTTCACCAGAGGTAAGCAGAGCCAAGTGTGTACCCTTAGCCAATTTGAAAACCAATCCCCTGGCTGGACTGGAGACCAAGCCGGATTTATCGGGAACAGTGAGTGTAATTATTGTACCCCGCTCCACGGAAGCTAAACCCCTACCCAGTTTGGAGCTAATCAAGCGCGTCCAAAACTACCTACAAGCCTACACCGAACCCACAGTGGCAATCTCTGTAGTGGGCGCTCTCTATGTCCGTGTCAATATTACCACTGAAATTGCTGTCACTTCCCTAGAAGGATCTCGTGAGGTAGGACAAACCGTGGAACAAACCTTAGCTAGTTTTCTGCATCCCCTCACGGGGGGTTTTGACGGAATGGGTTGGAATTTTGGTCGTCAACCCTATAAATCGGACTTATACCGACTACTGGAGAGAGTGCCGGGAGTAGACCATGTTTCTAGCTTGGAGGTGAATGACATCGAAGAACTAGAAGGTGCTAGCCAGACTAATCGCTTTTTAGTCTATTCCGGCAACCACACCATCACTTTAACCTTTGTGGAATCCTGAGGAGGGTAACTCATGCCAATAGAATTGCCTAATCTTGATGACCGCACCTATGATGACTTGGTGCAAGAAGCCCTGGGTATGATTCCCAGCTATGCCCCCGAATGGACTAATCACAATCCTTCTGATCCTGGTATTACCGTTATTGAGCTGTTTGCCTACCTTACCGAAATGCTGCTCTATCGGCAAAATCGGGTGACAGAGGCCAATATGCGGATGTTTTTACAACTGCTGAATGGACCAGATTGGCAGCAAACCAAGGATTTACAGACAGAGATTAAAGAGGCAATTACCCAAGTACGCGATCGCTACCGAGCCATCACCTGTGCCGACTTTGTGGAATTAGCCCGAGAAATGAAACCAAATGATGCAGATGATACCGTTGCCAGGGCACACTGTATACCTCGACGTAACCTTGATTCGGAAAATGCCTTAGTCGAAAATACCTTAGTCGAACCTGTGGATCAACCAGGTCATGTGAGTATTGTGATTATCCCCGACAGCAATAATCGTGAAAATAGCCCCCCTCAACCAAGCTCAAGGCTGATTAACGAGGTAAAAAACCACTTAGAAGAACGGCGATTGATTGGCACGGCAATCCATGTAGTTATGCCACGCTACATCACCATTAGCATCAGATTAACCATACACCTCAACCGAGAAGCAGACGTAGCAACCACTAGGACCAACATAAATAACGCACTGGAAAACTTTTTCGATCCCCTACCAAATCCTGACAATCCTCAAGGTTGGCCATTTGGTCGAAATGTTTATGTTTCGGAAGTTTATCAACTACTTGATGAACTAGAAGGTGTGGATTATGTAGAAAAAACCAATAAGGAAGATAAAGACCAAGACGAAGTATTTTTTCCTCGTCCTGATGCCATAAACAATCAACAACGCCTAGTTAAAACCAACGGACAGCTAAGTGCCATCGAGGTCAAACCAGAAGAACTAGTGTATTTAGATATTACCGCCAGCGATATAGACATCATATCCCCCTTAGAAACCCTTGATTTCAACGGTTAAAAACCAATGAAAAACTCAGCCCGTTACCCCAGTAAACTGTTAGACTATCTGCCAGAGATTTATCAAAGCGATCCTTTCGTTGGTCAATTTTTACTACCCTTTGAAAATATTCTTTTGGGTCGTGCACATGGGATCAACTTTTGTGAGCAGGGTTTAGAAGAAAATATTGCCCGTATTTCTAATTACTTCCATCCCCAAAAAACACCCCCAGACTTCCTACCCTGGTTATCTAGCTGGGTGGCGTTGAGTCTCAGAGCAGATTTAGATGTCCAAAAACAACGGAAATTTCTGGCCAATACTGTCAGACTGTATCGTTTCCGAGGGACTAAAGACAATTTACAAGAACTGCTAGAATTATTTCTAGAGGACGAGGAAAAAGTCACCATTATCGACGCTTCCAATGCCGAATTTCAAATTGGTGACACCCAACTCCTGGAGCCCGAAAACCCAATTGACCCCGAAGAAATTCCAATTTACCCCGAAGGACTTCCCTCGCGATCGCTCCTGGGTAGAGGCACTTACCTTGGTGGTGGTATCCCCCACTTTTTTATAGTAAGAATTACTCCAGCTCAAGGATTAAACCCAGAGCAACTCAAACGACAAATAGAAATCGCTAATGCTATCATCGAACAGGAAAAACCAGCCCATAGCAAGTACAGACTAGAAATTATTTACACCACGCAGATTGGTGGTACTTTTGAGTCTGATTCTGATTCTGAAGAAGTTACGGGTTCCCAGATTGGAATTAATACTATTTTGGGCAATATTACCGAAAATGACGAATCTATCTTAGGAGAGTAAGTATAGCAGAAGTCAGAAGTCAGAAGTCAGAAGTCAGAAGTCAGAAGTCAAACTCTTGCGCTTACTTAGGTTTGAGACTTTTGTCATGTCCTAACTGCCCTGGCGACTGCTATACCTGGACGACTGTACTAACTTGTGTAAAGTTGCCAAAAGTCCCTCTGCTCCCTGCTCCCTGCTCCCTGCTCCCTGCTCCCTGCTCCCTATTTCAACAGTTAATTTTACTTTTTTCCGACTACTTAACGATTATGAAATATATTCAACGTCCCAATTACTTTACTTCCCAGTTTCTATTAGAAAAAGACTTTAACGATGAGCAAACCTACCATCGTGACATGCGCCTGCGTCACAATAGCTTACTCCATGAATGGGGTGTGGTGGAAGGATTAAAAGTAACCAGAGCCGAGCCGAAAAAAATTGCGGTTAGTGAGGGCATGGCCATTGATAAATATGGTCGAGAAATTGTTATTTTACCCGATTGTACAGTACCGGACACGATTAACACGATTAACTTAGATGTAGATGTATTAGAACCCAATACAACTATTGAAATTACCGTCATCTATGATGAAATTAAGGATGATGGTGACGAAGTAGCGGTAGGTAATGATAAAAAATACACTCGCACCTCTGAACGTCCCAAGTTTGTCATTTACGGGAGTAAAACAAGTAAAGACAATCTCCAAGACGGTAATGTAGATGTAAAAACTGGTTTTGCCCCTACCGATGATAATGTGATTCTGTTGGCACAGGTGACCCTAGACAACAACGGTGAGGTTACTGAAAATGCAGTGGATAATTCTGTACGCAAGCTTGCTGGTGCTAAGTTATCTAACCTCGATAACTTAGAGCTAGATGGTACCATTTCCGCCGAAAACTTAAATCTGACCGGAAATTCAACCATTGATGGTGACCTGACAGTGAATGGAAATCTGGAAGTAAAAGGGGATGTGATTGCCCGTGATACCGAGCATATTGTTGGGGATGTGTCCTTGGGGGATGCGGATAATCATGAAGTGAAAGTTACAGGAGTAATTCGCTCAGGGCATTCATCTGGAGCGTTGAGGGTGGATGATGAGTTACATACCACTGGTGCTCTGACAGTGGATGGTAATGTTGGTATTGGCAAAAATAATCCTACGGAAAAATTAGAGGTAGCTGGAACTGTTAAAGCCACTAGGTTTGAAGGGGATGGTTCTG
>NZ_CEYLVT010000121.1:7345-22511 GCF_982860115.1 Moorena sp. | reverse complement strand
GTTCGCGTAGCGGCTCCATTCGCGTAGCGTGGCCCAAAGGCCAAGGAGCATCGCATTCTAGTTTAGTGCGCTATTAAACCAATATAACAATTCTCTCCGCCCCCCCCGCCCCACACTCTTCGCCCTACTCCCTACTCCCTACTTCCTACTCCCTACTCCCTACTCCCTACTCCCGATAACGAAAGTACCTAACCCAATTGAGAACTGCTATAGTAATCAGAGTATTGCTAACTTTAAGGTAGGATAATGACAGACAAAAATTTTGTAGCTGATAACGCTACTACCACAGAAATACTCGAACAAGTGATTGAGGAAATACAGCAAACTCCCCAAGAATACTTACCCAATTTGTTGCAGATAGTTCGTTTGTTTCGTGAGAGTGTTACACAGGATACGGCAGAAGAAAGCTTTCGTCAGGGATGGCAAGAAGCCATGACAGGGAATACACTTCCTGTTTCACAGCTGTGGGATGGGATTGATGCAGAATGAACCAACCAAAATCCAAATCAAGGTTACACCTGAGTTCAAGAGAAGCCTACGCAATCTAGCCAAGCGGTATCCTAATATCCGCTCTGACGTCCAGCCGATTATTGATCAGTTACAGTCAGGTGAAATTATTGGAGATCAGATCCCAAGCATTCCCTACACGGTATTCAAGGTCAGGGTTAGGAATAGTAATATTCAAAAGGGTAAAAGTGGCGGTTACCGCTTTATTTACTACCTCAAAACTTCAACTAACATTATTTTGGTTACTATTTACTCAAAGTCAGATCAAGGAGATATTAGAGCCGACAAAATCAAGAGAATCGTGGCTAATTTTGAATCCCAGTAATTCCCTTGTTTTAGTGCGTTCGCGTAGCGGCTCCATTCGCGTAGCGTGGCCCAAAGGCCAAGGAGCATCACGTTTTAGTTTGGTGGGTTAATAACGCACCAAACCAGTGGTACAACCCTAGAGGTTTAATTCCCGGAGCGTCCATTACCGCTTTGATTTAATAAATATTCCCAAATCCGTCGTATTTCTTCTTGATTTTGACGAATCTCCTCTTGACTTTGACGTTGATAGGTTGCTAAATCAGAAAACAATCTTAAGGTCTCATTCAGAGAAACTCGTAATTGAGTGATGTCTGCTTGATTTTGCTCGATAATCTGAGAGTGACGATTAATGTATCGTGCTGCTGTTTCTAACAAGTTCTCTACTTGAGTTAATCTTTCTTCTGGTGTCATGTCTTAACACTGTTAATCTGATATATTTATCTATTGTATTTTATTTTTACTCCTTATTACTGATGTTAAACATTCCTAAAAATTCAGTGCGTTCGCGAACGGAACATCGCAATTTAGTTTGATGCGTTATTAACCCACCAAACCAATTACTTCTACCCTCTCCCTGCCCCTGTTAACCACACTTACCATATTTACAGTTTTTAACACACTTAACACACTTAACGCACTTAACACGCTGCATTCAAAGCTAAAATGTGGTATAATAGGGAAATAATTATCAGCAGGTGGACAAAAATCAACTACCATCAAAGAAGCTATTATCTACACCATTCAGGCAAGTTAGCCCACCAGGCAGCAGGTGTTATCGTTAATTCCACCTACAAAATTATTTAGTAATCCAAAATTCCTCAGAATTTTGCCCTTGGCTGTGTTCGAGCGTCTGAATCAGCGATTAGACGAGATGGAGTCAACTTTGGGGGAAGAAGCAATACTCCTAAAGTCTGATATTTTGGTGAATCAGAGGGTGATTACTGAGGCTCAGAGCCAAAGGTTTACCCTGATCGGATCAGAACAGTTCAGTTGTCTACTGTGGGGGGAAGCCCAACCGGAGACCTTAACTGCGTATGACTCTCTGATGAGAATGTACCAAGTGGGATTGACCTTCGCTCCGGATGCGATCGCAAACTTTCTTACCCATCTCAAAGACTCCTACGTAACCTCACCATCAAAATTTGAAACCTCTGAGGATGTTCTCAACCTAATCAATAGGGCTCAAGCCTCCCTCAAACCGAATAATCCAGCTATCCAGAGCGAATTTACCCTATCATTAATTGATATTCTGTGTGACTACAACACGGATAACTACAACACCGATGTTCCACCATTAGTACAGCCAGCTTATCCCTATGGGTCCATTTGTCAACCCGTAGCCGAAGCACTGCACCAGCAGGTTGAGCAAGAGCGATTGCTCAATCAGGTGACCAGTCAAATCCGTCAAAGCCAAGAGTTACCCCTTATCCTCACCACAGCAGTTGAACGGGTACGACACTTCCTAGAAGTAGACCGATTAGTAATCTATCAATTTGATTTCCCTTACACCTCTAGTCCCACAGCACTAGATCCAGCACCTGCTGCTGCCACTGAATTAGGCTGGGGTTGTATTACCTACGAAGCTAAAGCCTCCGATGCTATCCCATCAGTGCTGAATGTGATTGAGCAGGAGGAATGCTTAACCCATGTACCGAACTCTACACATAAATATCAGCGAGGGTCAACGGTTGCTGTTGATGATGTTGATCGAACCTATAATACCCATAATTGCTTACTTAAACTGTTGCATCGACATCAAGTACGAGCCAAGTTAGTCGCACCAATTATTGTCGAAAACAACCTGTGGGGGCTACTAATTGCCCATCAGTGTTTGGAGCCAAGGCGATGGCAGGACAGTGAAAAAAACTTTCTCCAAGCAATTGCTGAACACCTAGCCATTGCCATCTATCAAGCGAAGTTATACGCCCAAGTGCAGCAGCAAAACAACACCCTTGAACAACGGGTAATTGAGCGCACCCAAGCACTCCGGGATGCCTTGAAAGCTGCTCAAGCAGCTAATCTTGCTAAGAGTGAGTTTCTAGCTACCATGAGTCATGAATTGCGCACCCCTCTGACCTGCGTAATTGGGATGGCAGCTACACTCTTGCGCTGGTGTTTTGGTCAGGACAGTTCCCAAAGATTACCTGTAGAAAAGCAACAGCGCTATTTAAAAACTATCCAGGACAATGGGCAACACCTGCTAGAACTGATCAACGATATTCTGGATTTGTCTCAGGTTGAGGCAGGAAAGTTAGTCCTGACTATCAGCAAATTTTCCTTAAGTAAGCTAGCCAATCAGGTGTTGAGTAGCCTAAACGAACAAGCCTACCAACAGCAGGTGACTCTACAGCTAGATTGGCGAGTGCCACCAGAAAGGGACTGTTTTTATGCAGACCAACGGCGGGTTAAACAGATTTTATTTAACCTTTTAAGCAATGGGATTAAATTTACCCCACAGGGGGGTAAAGTAATCCTACGGGTCTGGCCAGAAAAGCACTTAGTAGTGTTTCAAGTGGAAGATACAGGCATTGGTATTTCCCAAGACCAGTTACCATTACTGTTTCAAAAGTTTCAGCAGCTAGAAACCCCCTACCGTCGCAAGTATGAAGGAACTGGCTTGGGGTTAGCCTTAACCAAACAGCTAATCGAACTCCATAGGGGCAAAATTGAGGTGGAATCGGTAGTGGCAGAGGGGTCTTGTTTTACAGTTTGGCTACCCACTCAACCCATAGTACCAGCTACTTCAGGAAAAGCCCTGCCAAAGTCCAACCTAACTCTCAAAGCTCAAGGCACTGTGGCCCTAGTGGAAAACCAAGAAGAGATTGCTACCCTAATTTGCGAGATTTTGACCGCAGCAGGCTATAAAGTAATTTGGTTGATCGATGCTTCCACTGCCATCAAACAAATTGCTTTGCTTAAGCCCGAAACTATCATTATCGATTGGCAGTTACCAACTAGGGAGGGTTACGAAATGACTCAATGGCTGCGTCAATCCTCCACAACCGGTAGGGTAAAAATTCTGGCTTTAACGATTCCGAGCCTGCCAAACATAGAGCAACAAGAGATGATGGAGGTAGTGGATGATTACTTATATAAACCGATAGAACCGATGGAATTATTGTACAGGGTTATGGCGTTGGTGGAAAGTTATAGCGCTGCGCTATAGCTGCTAAACCTAGGAGTGTAACTAAACCAAGGATGCTGCTAGGTTCCGGCACGTCTTCTGGGACAACGAAAGCATTATCTTGGATCTTGCTAATGCTTGAGTTTCGGCGAATAATGTCCGAGAGGCGAGTGCTTTCTAGATCTGGAGCCAAGGCCAGCAGATGATCGAGATCGTTGAGGAAAAAGAACCGGTCACCATCCCGTGCCCGCCTGAACTGGTCTGAGATGACCGTATTGAATAGTTCACCAACCAAGCCACCGTTGAAGGAGTCCTCAGATATTCCTCCAATCCAGAAATCCACATCCTCTACAGACTCGTAGATTTTTTCAAATAGAGCTGCTACTTCTGGGTTAGAAGTAATGCCAAGTTCGGTATCGGTGGTCAAGAAGGCAGTGACCGGATCCAGACCAAGTTCTACACGAGCCTGATTGTAACCGGGAAGGCCAACTTCCCTTGCCCGCGCAATATTGATTGAAGCCAGGTCAAAGCCACCGGTGGCAATCGGGGCAAGGAAGTTCCGCACCCCGTCCACTAACTGATTGTCAACCTCTTGAGCCACCTGGGAAGCTAAACCCAAAAACAGTGCATCGACGCCGTTATCAATCACCTCTTGGGGATTGAAGAAGGCATCGGCAAGGGAGATACTTCCGAGGGAAGTGCCGTTATTGTTAATGCGCTGAAGCTCTGGGGATAGAAGAGTGTGGCCAACCCGGAAGTTAGCATTGGCAAATTCCACACTGATACGTGGGTCAACGGTTGGATCGTAGCCAGAGTAATCCTCCAAAAGGCCATCGCCAATGAACAGCGGTAGGAATTCATTGTATGTGATTACTTGAATCTGAGCACCAACCACCTTACGGACTGATTCGTAGATAAAGTCGCCTTGATCAAGTCCTGAGTGATCTAACTTCTCCAAAATGACCGGGTCGCCAGCGTCAATTTTTTCAGTAAGTTCTTCAGCCAGACGATTGTGCTCCCGTACGAACAAAGTGTGAACTGCGGTTAAGCCAATTTGTTCGTTGGCACGAACATCGCCAGCGATGAACAACTCTTCTCCTGATATAGGGGGAGTAGTGTTGGCATTAGGAAATCCGCCAGTGTTGAAAGGCAGTAGCTCTTGGCCATTGATACTTTGGCTCTTGAGCTTTCCACTACCATCATTGGTACGCAAAAATTCCGCGCGCACTGAATCAGATCCGTATACCTGTGAACCATCAATAAAAGAAGTCAGCTGGTTGATCTGCTGGCGCGGATTTCCAAGTCCAGTGCCAGTGCCTTCAGCTGCAGGAACCCTGATCAAGGGTATCAATGGCGCGAGTGGATCCGGAAGACCAGTAGCAATGTCAATAGGGTTAATTGGGATGGGGGTGAAATCCTCTGGTGGCCGATCTAAGCCTCCCTCATTAAGATCCAAGTCGTGATCTATGAACTGCCCCCACTGCCAGATCCAGTCGCTGGCGTTGAGGAAATTAGGTACTAATTCCTTCTGGGGCACAATCGTATTGCTAATGTCACGGGGGTTAGGCAAAAGATTGCCGGTGCTACCGGTTATTCTTGGTGCATTGAAGCCATCCTCGTAAGCAGGAGTTAGCAGCCGAAGCAGTTGTGTTTCCGCTTGACCCAATGTGGGATCATTTAGGTTGTTACCAAATCCGTTAATGGTACGAAATTCTCCTGCAGCAGCAGGCACAGACATGGAAAATCCTAGGGCAGCGAAAGTGGTTATTGCTAAACCAAGCTTACGAGGCTTGAAGTTTCTAACTACTTCCAAGTTAGATAAGTGATTTTTCATCAGGTTAGTACTTAGGTCAAGATTGCATCTCAACCGCTAATGTGGTAGATGCAGTAAAATACTCTATCTCTTCTAATAAGGTGTTTGGAAAGTAGCTACATGCTTTGGTAAAGGCGGGTAATTTACTTTAGTTATCCCCAAGATTCACTGGTTTTAGTCTAAAGTAAGTCTTCACGTAATTCCCTCATTTATCGCCAGTAAATAATTTTTAAAACGGGCTATGATAACGATTACGTATTTCTTTTTGCTACATAATTTATTCCGTATTTACCCCATAGTCAAGATTAAAAGTTACTGCTAGTTGCTAATTTTAAGATAGCTGGATTTCGGATATCTACCGCCAAAAAAATATAGTTTTACATAATCTTTAATTCTTTAATTAAAGATTATCTGGATAGAGACGCACAATAAATCAATATCTTGTCAACCCAATAAATCTTGATTGTAGATAAATATAGTGTAAGGATTTAGGTAGAGGGGTTGACAAAAGCAGAAAATTTAAAGTAGCCATTGATGAGTAAAGCAATTCTACCTCTTTGGGATGAGTAATTGCGCCAGTTTACCAAATAAAAATAGTGGAAATTATCCTTGGTAAACAAAGCTTTATTAATCAAAACTGGAAATATAAAGACTTAAATTCAGCCTAACTTTAGAATCAATGACCTAAAAAAAAACCTTAAACTGACCTGCTCAAAAAAAGCAATAAAGTCAAAATAGAGCACAAACAACCACCAAACCGCCTAAAGATACCGTGGCGCGAGGAAATGGGTAGATAGGGAGATAGGGAGATGGGAAGATTTTTATTAAGGGGAATTATCTGGAGATAATATAATACAATAAACCCAGTACTTAAACCAATTCCTATATAACGGTTATTAGATTTATGAGCTACACATAATTTTTTCCCTATTCCCTATTCCCTATTCCCTATTCCCTATTCCCTATTCCCTATTCCCTAAAATCCAAAACTTCTGCACCTCACCTATTTTATAAATGCTGTGGAACCGCTATATATCGATAATAAGTTACTGTAACCACCAACAACATGGCAGCTAATTCTCTCAATTCAATTCGTGATAGTCTAATTGTGTCTTGTCAGGCACCCCCTGACTCACCCCTGCACAACCCCCTAGTGATTGCCGCTATGGCACAAGCTTCGATGAATCAGGGGGCATCTGGTGTGCGTATTGATACACCTGACCATGTGGCAGCTGTTCGTAGTCAATGTCCCACTGCTCCAATTATTGGCTTGTGGAAGCAACAGTTACCGGAGTCTGAGGTATATATTACTCCCCAGTTTCACCATGCCAAAGCGATCGCATCCGCTGGTGCTGATATTATTGCCATTGATGCCACCTTACGGGAACGTCCTGGAGGGGAAACAGTTCAAGATTTAATTAAGCAGATTCACGATACATTGGGTAAACCGGTGATGGCAGATGTGGATACCCTTGAGAGTGCGATCGCAGCACAAGCCGCTGGTGTGGATTTAGTTGGTACCACCCTCTATGGCTACACCGCTCAAACCAGCCATCTGTCTCCTCCCGGCTTTGGCCTACTCAGCCAGTTGGTGAAGCATTTAGATATCCCAGCCATATGCGAAGGAGGTATTGCCACCCCCAAGATGGCTCAAACTGCTCTAGAATTGGGAGCCTATGCGGTTGTTGTCGGCACTGCCATTACTGGCATTGATTTGCAAGTTAAGGCTTTTGTCGAGTTATTATAAGTAGCATTAACTGTCCACTAGCCCTATAATTAGCCTTGCTAGAAGCTGGAAAAGCTATCCTGTTGTTGAGAACCCAGTTTCTGTAGCCAGTCTTGACCCAACTGAATGGTAATATCTGAGGAAAAAGCACCGGTGCTTTCGACCCGCACTTCCCCAAATCCCAAATAGTTACGGATAGTGCCAGCACTTTCATCGTCTCCCTGTTGGGCAATAATGCGAGTGGTGCGCAATGGTTCCCTAGACAATTTCTGATCAATACGAACATTCTGGTAGCCACCTCGGTTGAGGTTGCGGAGCATAGCCTTAGCGACTTCAGAAGAATCTGTAGTGTATTGAATCGCAATCCGTAGGGATGTGGCGTTGGCATTGGAGTAATAGCCATAGCCTTGACCAAAGTGCTGAGCCACCATCTGCTGAATGCGGCGGTGGTTTGGCAACCAGTAACTGGCTTGTTTCTTGCCATCGTTGCTAAACCGACCAGGCAGCATTAGCATTTGGACATTGGCTCGTTTCGTCTTGGTGGCAAAACCCCCTAATGCCACTAGCTCTTCTACACTTAAGTTGGTGTCAATGTGGGACTGAATAACTGAGAGTATTTGTGGGATTCGTGCGATAGTGCTAGGTTTTAGTGCCTGTTCTACCAATGCCCTCATCAGCATTTGTTGCCGCTGAACTCGACCTATATCCCCATATTTGTCATAGCGAAACCGCAGGAACTGCATCGCCTTCTCACCATTCAGGTGCTGTCTACCTTTTTTGAGGTTGATATAAAGGTGTTGAGAGTGGTCAGTGTACTTCATATCCTTGGGAATATAAACCGTAACTCCTCCCAAGGCATCCACCAGTTTTTCCACACCCTGAACGTTTACTCGGATATAACGGTCAATGGCCACATCATCGAGAAGATCACTGACCGCCTTCGCTGTGAGTGCAGGTCCACCGAAATAATTGGCAGCATTGAGCTTAATGTTACCATGTTTCTCAATACGAGTTTTAGTATCACGAGGCATGGAAAGAACTTTGACTTTTTCCCCCTCTGGGTCAAACCGTAGCAGGAGCATGGTATCTGACAAACCCTCTAAGGAATTGACCAGAGCGTGGTATCCCAGGTCTACTTCTGGGGGTTTGTCGAGATCAGAGGTTAGGACTTTGATACCAAGAAATAAGATATTAACTGGTCGAGTCAACTCCGGCAACTGCATGGTGTTGCTGGAAATGGTTTCCTCTTGGTTAAATACAGATTTCTCGTCCGGAGTCAGTTCAGTTTGCAGCAAAGGGGTACTTGCTAGGGATACAGCTAGCATTGCACCTGCTGCCGCAGATGACATTGCCACTGCGGTAAAACCTAGCCAAAGCCAGAGCAAATTCCCTCGCTTGACTTTTACCTTTTTTCTGCGAACGGGGCGAGTAGGTCTTCTCACTACACGGCGTTTTCGATAAGTTCTTTGAACTGGCACTGGGCTTCCTCACACACAGGCAATAGGGATGGTATTTTCAGAAGAAGACTATTCACTCCTGACCGGTTTTACATGGTTGACCTGGAGCTTCGATCTTAAAGTTTAGTAATAATACTCTATAGCAGGTTTTATAACAGGTTGCTGCCTGATTAGGTAAATTTTCGATTAAGCTTGCCCAATCAGTCAGTCAAAACCATCAATAGAGTACATCATTTCTTTTATTAAACCCCTAGACTAGGACAAATACTTGCCCAAGATTCCTTCAGAGATCCGGCTAATCCAAGGCAGGCGTGGTGACTGGCGCTGCCATAAGCGCACCATCACAGCTAAACTTACCAGAAAATAGCCAGATGTCAGCATAGCATTGAGAAACAGCAAGCGTAATGTCCAAAATTCCGACAATTGTGCTCCTGCTGATAATAAACTGTATCCTAGCAACCAACCAAAGGCCAAGGTGACGGACAAGCGACTCACTGTTTTTTCCTCTCGGGTTCCCTGAGAGTGATACAATGTCCACAGTGCTGGAAACAAGCCAAAGATGGGGACAAGGTAAATAAATAGCTGTAGGCGCTGATTATCTTGATTTTCGGTAGAATTTGTCTTTTTCACATGCTCTTTCATCCGTAACTTGCCTTAATCATCCCTCAAACCCCATGATTTGGTAGTTTTACCTCTTATCATGACATTTCTTAGTTGTTATCCACCAATGAAAATATAGTAATAGCAATAGGGCAATGGCAACATGGATAATCAACTAAGCTTCATTATCAAACTCGTCATCCTCTCCACGATAATTTCTGTTATTATTAAATACCTTGCTCCCAGTTTACCCATTGCCGCTACATCCATTAATGGGTTGATTGGTGTGCTGGCTCCAACGGTTTTTTTAGCGATCGCATTAGTAGGTCGAGCCTTGAGCTATAGGGAGACTGAGTGACAGGCTAGTGGTAAGCCCTAACTAGCTTTCGCGGTCGGCGATCATAGGTTTTCCAAAAAGTTAAGATAGACCTTGGCTCAATCCTGATGGTGAAGACGATACCAATAACAGAACTTAGCTTGCATGATGTGAAGGTTAAATTTAACCTGACCCCAGCAGAGGATGACCAATTTTTCCGAGAGTGGCAGGAGGAGTTACCAGAACTTACCGACACTGAACAGCAGTCCTTAGAGCAAATTAAGGCTCACATGCTATACCTGGAACAGTACCCGATGGTGGAAGACATTGTCAAAATGGTAGTGTTGTCTCCCTTGTTAGGACTAGCGGGTTTTTATGGTTCTCCCTTTCACCTCAAGACAGAGGCCGCAATAGAAATTGCCGCTGTTGAGGAGCACGAAATCCTGCGAGGGCGTATTGATGTGTTGGTGCTACAAGAGCAGTTTTGGGTATTAGTGATTGAGTCAAAACAAGCTGGATTCTCTCTCAAATCAGCAATTCCTCAGGCATTGACCTACATGATGGCTAATCCTAATCAGTTGCGCCCTAGTTTTGGCTTGGTCACTAATGGTACTAATTTCCGGTTTTTGAAAGTGAGTAAATCCGGTATACCGATGTATGCTCTTTCCGATGAGTTTACCCTTTATCGTGGCAATGACTGGTATAACGTGCTTAGGATCCTTAAGCGCATTGCTGAATTGGTAGTCAATTGAGTTTTCGTTGCCTTTTCCCTGGTAAGCATATGCGCTACGCGCACGCTACGCGAACAGCAGTCAGCAGTCAGCCGTCAGCCGTCAGCCGTCAGCCGTCAGCCGTCAGCCGTCAGATGATAGCTGATAGCTGATAGCTGAATGCTTACCTGTTCCCTGTTCCCAAGTTTAAGGATTTTTAGCGCTTCAGTTTCCGCTTAAGTGCTGATGCTACACTAATCACACCAAAAATAGCTAATTGACTAAAAACTGAACTCCGTTCCGGGACTGTAACTGATGCTGGAGTCAGTCGTGCTATCCACCCTTCTGTGTTGCCATCGGGATTGAGGCCAAACCCAATCACTGTGGAATTGTCATCGGAAATGTCTTGGGCGACCAAATTAGTCCAGCCGGTCAAATCCAATCCCAAGTCATCGATCAATACATCCAGCAGGGGGCGGATACCATTGACCCTATCCCAGATAAAGGGTTCTTGACCCCGGAATCCCTCACTTTGTCCAACTACGATCGAACCATCTCCTGAAACGCCGAAGGCTCTACTAAAGAATCCTCCCCCTGGCAAATCCGAAATTCCTAAAATACCCGTTTCCTCAGTCCACACAAAGGCTTCTGTACCGCTAAAGTTACCAATTTGACCACTAACGCTGGAGTTAGCACTAGCGCTTCTGCCCACAATCACTGAACCATCAGCGGATACATCTGCTGCTCTACTGAAAAATACTCCTCCTGGTAAGTCTCCCACTCCGACTACTCCGGTTTCTTCTGTCCAGCGAAATCCTTCTATCCCTGAAGCACTAATGCCACCACCTACAATCACGGAGCCATCTGCTGATGCTCTGACGGCTTGACTACTAAACCCGCCTTCTGGTAAGTCTCCGAGTCCCACTAGTCCGGTTTCCGCTGTCCAACGAAATGCCTCTGTGCCTTGAGGACCATTGCTGTTTCCAACTATCACAGAGCCATCGCTGGATATACCGGATGCAAAACTGCTAAACCCGCCTCCTTCTAAGTCTCCCAATCCTACTATGCCAGTTTCTGCTGTCCACCGGAATGCTTCAGTTGGTGGTATTACTGTAGATGAAGAACTAGCAGCGCTAAAGCTAGCACCGACAACAATAGAACCATCTCCAGATACATCAAATGCTGCACTGACAAAAGGACCACCGGGAAGGTCTCCGAGTCCGACGATGCCAGTGTCTTGTGTCCAACGGAATGCTTCTCCTTCCAAACCATTACCACTGAAACTGGCTCCTACTACAACTGAGCCATCTGCTGATACCCCAGAACTATCACTGCTAAAGATACTTCCAGGTAAATCTCCTAAGCCTTGGAAAAAGACAGTAGCAGTTGCTGGAGTTTGGCTGTTTAGTACCCATAAGGGGATGCCAACTGTGAAGTAAATTACTGTTGGAACAATTCTTTTCGTCATGGTTAATGTGTTTCTAGGTTAATAGGTATATAGCAATTCTTAAATAGGGAATAGGGAGTAGGGAGTAGGGAGTAGGCAATAGGCAACAGGCAACAGGCAACAGGCAACAGGCAACAGCAAAAAAATACTGTAGATGCTTACTATGAGAAATTTTATAGGGAAGTATTCAGCTATGAGCTATCACCTAATGCGCTACGGGAATGGCTGACGGCTGACGGTTACTTCACTCAGTAAACTAAGTTATTAATTGGAAATAACTTAGTTTAAATAATTTAGAAAATTTCTACTATTATTAATGAGTTTAAGTAAGTTGTATCGCCAGATTGGCGAGAAGTAAAAAAAGTTCGCCATATTGGCTATTTTTTGGTTAATTATTCGATAATTATTATGATAGATAAGATAATCTTCAGAAGTTTAACTAAACCAATAAGTAAATTAAATAACCAGTAAATTACCAGAACTAAAAAAATGCATTATGATAGTAGTGTCAAAAATGCACAACCGAGTTTTTTAGTTAATTTCAGGAGGTTTACAATATGGAGATTAAGGGTATAAATTTCAATGATCTCAAAGATATGAAAATTGATATAACTAAAGAGATAAAGTCAGACCCAAATACTTTTAACTACGGTGCCTGCAAAGCACTGATGTTGGAGGATTTTGCTGCTGCTACCAAAGAACAATCAGTATTCCTATCTCTTGATACCCCTAGTTTTACTGGCAAAACCGTCGGAATTGGATTCAGCGGAATATCAATGTAACTCTTCAAGATGGATAGATTTTATGGTAAAGAGATTAGGGTAAAAGTATCATCTTTGATAAGATAAGTGCGCTTGATAGCACTTGCTAACCTTAACATTATGATTCCTAAAGCCTATAATCTATAACCTTAAACACAATCATCCCACTGATCAAACGTAGTTTTGTAGAGTGGGATGATTTGTGATAGTCAGTTAAAATCAACGTAAGCATTAAGCTCTAACTTTTCAGCCGTCAGCTTCTAATCAATTTAGAAACGAAGATGCGATTAACCGTAGGTCACGCTACGGGAACGCTAACTGCTCCAAGCGGTAAAACTTAAATAATATAACACTCGTAAAAATTTATATATACCCTCTATTATTAGGTCAAGTAATTTCGTAACACTAACCAAATCGAGTGGTTATAACTGGCCTAAGAAAAGGGTTAAGAGCGCATGGGTTGCGCCCTTAAATTTGATTGGTGTGAGAAGCACTATAGCTACTATATTAACGACTAACCTTTAGCTGTCTGGCCAGATTGGCGAGAAATTAAAACCGTTAGCCAATCTGGCTAATAATTGGCAATTTTTTCCATAATACTTGAGAAGCAACCAATTTATTTAGTTAATTTCAGGAGGTTTCGACTATGGAGATTACGAATCTTAAATTTACTGAGATGCCAGTTGAGACAACTACAGTAGACCTTACGTTACCCACACAAATCAAAGACCCCAATCCTTTTGTATTTACCGGCTGCAAAGGAATGGTGTTGGAGGATTTTGATAGTCTTCCTATTGTAACACCTATAAAAATCGAACCTATAGCAGTAATCGAACCTATAGCAGTAACTGTGGGTCTATAAAAGGAGACATTCCTGCCATGTTTAGTTGAGGATAACTCTGATAATTCCTCAAAATTTATAGGTAAGCATATGCGCTACGCGCACGCTACGCGAACACCAGTCAGCGGTCAGCGGTGAGCGTAGCGCTAATCGCTGTTCGCTGATAGCTGATAGCACCTCAAGTAGCGCGCGCGTAGCGCATATGCTAAAAATTATGGCGTTATACAAAAAAAAGCCTGCATTCAGCAGGCTACCGATGTTTTCAGAAAGATTTAGTCGATCTAAGCCCGGTCAGATCCAAACCATAAATCAACCAACCACAATAAACTCACTCTCAACAGCAGCAGTTAGTGTGCCCTTATCCAGCAGAGCCTGATAAACCATCGCAGCTACCTCACCACGAGTGGCCTCACGCACAGGATTGAGTTTCCTCAGTTCAGGGGAATTCACTACAATCTTCTTTTTAGTAGCCGTTATTACTTGCTCTTTGGCATAGTTGGGAATCTTGTCTTTGTCATCATAGAGATCCAAAGCATTGGGATCCGATTCTTTTAAATCCAAGCCATTCACTAAGGAAACAATCACATCCGCTCGCTTGACATTATCCCCTTGTCCGAAGTTGCCATCAGTGTAACCAGACAGGAATCCACCGCGATAGGCTTTTTGAATCGCATCCTTAGCCCAAGACCCATCACCGACATCTTTGAATTCCTTACCTGGCCTGATCGCTGGAGGGTCGAACGCTTTGCTAATCAAGGCTGCATATTGAGAACGTTTGATCTTATCGTCAGGTTTAAAGTTACTGTTGTCAACACCTGCAACTATACCTTTTTTCAACAATTCCTCAATAAAGTCTTTCGCCCAGTGGTCTTGAATGTCTGCGAAGGTGGGTATGCCGTCGTCGGTAAATTTGACAATATATTTATTGTTAATGGCGCTGACTTTCTTATCATCCACCAAGGCTTGATAAACCATCGCAGCTACTTCAGCACGGGTAGCATTGCGAGTGGGGTTGAGTTGCCTGAGATTGCTGTGATTTACGATAATTTCTTTTTTGGTTGCCGTTTTCACAGCGTCAATGGCGTAGGTAGGAATGGAACCACTGTCATCGTAGGCTTGTAAGGCATTAGGACTCGAAGCCGTTAAGTCTAACCCATTTACCAGTGAAACAATGATTTGGGCACGCTGGACCTTGTCTGTGGGTTTGAATGTCCCCCCAGGGAAGCCAGAGAGGAATCCACCACGATAGGCTTGTGTAATCTTTTTATAAGCCCAATACTTGGAATCAACATCAGTGAAATCCTTGGCTTCCCTTTCAGGTTGAGGATCGAAAGCGTTGACCAACAAGGCCGCATATTCAGCACGGGTCATTGTGTCGTCTGGCTTAAAGCTGCCATCAGGGAAGCCACTAATGTATTCTTCACTGTACAATACCTCGATGAAATCCTCTGCCCAATGACCGGCAATATCACTTAACTTTTTTGTTCCTCCACCACCACCGGGTGTTCCTCCACCACCACCGGGTGTTCCTCCACCACCACCGGGTGTTCCTCCACCA